>NZ_JAFNMX010000020.1:0-4389 GCF_026537015.1 Gilliamella sp. B2887
ACAGTGTGGACGGTGAACTCACCCTCACAGCAAGCGAAGAGCTGACGTTAATGTGTGGTGGCTCTTTTATCAAAATCAGCCGTGAAGGCATTGAGCTGGGCACAGCGGATAATGTGTATATAAAAAGCAATGCTCTGCAAAAAATGGGACCGGCAAAAGTAAAAATAAAAAGTACATTACCAATTGGGTGTCAACGAAAAATAGCGCAAGGAACAAAAAATCAAGGAGCAATAGTTGAATTATCATGAATACTGTTACCGAATTTGAATTTATTCAATACAATGATGGTGAATTAGACGATCAACACGCTAATCAATTAACAAAACAACTGATTAAAAATTTTGACAATGCTCAATATGGTTATTTATTGCTGGATCTAAGTTTACGTAACATAAATCAATTGGCTTTAGATAGTGAAATTTATGCTTATATTGAAGAAAATTCCTCATATTTACAATCAATACCGTTTAATCATCCGGCGTTTAATTTTACCAACACGCCATCACTGTTACCCATTGACCGAAAAAACACACATCTTTATGAAATCTTAAAACAGACTGTTTTATTGTCTTATCAAGAAATCAAACCTGAATGGTTATTATCAGGACAGGGACGGGCAATGTGTGGTTGGCTTTTTTCAAATAAATCGATTGATATTGTTTGTCAACATATAGCCAAATTATGCATTCAACGAAGTCAGATTAACAATGGTCTGTATCTTTTACGCCTTTACGATCCTAGCGTATTAAATGCAATATCTGATCTTATGTTACCGCAAATTCGAGATAAAATTTTTGCTCAAACGACCAATTGGTTAATCCTTAATGGAGATGGTTTACTGATCGAATATGCCGCAGTTGAAAATAATAGGCAGCTTATGCCATATCGATTAGGTATAACAGAAACTGAAGAAAATAAAATTGCTCACATAGGTTTAGAAAATCAAATCTTGCTTAACTATCGAAGCAAATTACAACATCAACCGCGTTATAGTGAAGATCAAGCAAGAATACAGATACGCAAAGCACTGGATATTGCCATACAACACCAATTAAACGATCCACAAGATAAAGTTTTATTTGCGTTGCATTATTTAACTCTAGGCAGTGAATTTTATCGAACCCCAAAAATCGCAGAATTACTCAGAATAAAAGATAGTTTCTACCAAAAACGAGTTGCTGCAATCACTGCTGAACAATGGCAACAAATTAAGCAACAAAGTAAAGAATTAATATTAGGAGAACGTTATGACATGTGATTGCGCATCATCAAAAGGACTAACCATATTGCCGGTTAACTACTGTGTCATTCCTAAAATTGAGGGACTTAATTTACCCAATTGGGCAAATCAACCTAAAATTACTGACGCTAAACTTAAATATGACTACAGTTATGCATTAAGAGTCATACGGGAAGGGTTTTTATATCTTTTTTATGAAGAAGGCGCTCGAGGTAACCACTACTGGGAAGTCTATAAAATTGCAAAAAATGGCACATTTTGGAAACAATTTTCCGCACAAATGGCAACTACGGAAGAAGACTGCGGCTGTGCAGCAGTATTACAAAATAGCGCTAGTGCTGAATTTATTTGCATTGAACAACCGCAACAATGTGGAAAAGTATGGTTAGCATTCAGTGAGCATAAATGGGAAAATGATGTTTTGACAAATTACGAAACCGATAATCAGTTGCGCAGTGAAAGAATGAGTTTAATAGAGCCTAAAAAAATGGCTCAAGGCTCCGTTATTGAAGCCAACGGTATAGCACAATTAAACGAAAGCAACGTAAAACAAATCATTGATTATAATGAGAAGTCGATTTTATCTATCATTCCAGATCCAACCATCAAGCGGTCTAAAACGCTAGTTTCCAATGATATAAATCAATGGAATACCGCCTTTTTTAATCAACATTGTACCCTTTACCCATGGGCGATAAACCGCCAGTTAAATCACACTCTTAACTCAGCAAGGGAGCGTTCAACCGAAAAAAACAGCTATATTGTCGGATTAAATGATGCGGCAGGTATCAGTAAAGAACTCAATGGTTGGTGTAATGAAATCATAGGTTACCTAAAGCTATTTAGTGAAGAACGTGAGCATGAAATTCAATCAGATGCATTGTTAACATTGTTCGAAAATAGCTTTATTAAAGCCAACGAAAATGAACGCCGTGAAGCCTTAAAGATTTATGAAGAATTGCATAGACAAAATAATTATTGGTTAGAAAAGGTTACCGAAACCGAAGGTGCAGATTGGTTAGCAAAGCGAAGAGTGCAGTATCAAAAACAATACCTTCTTGAACCGGACCTGCTGGCAGCGTTAAATCAAGGGTGTGATCTGTTTGCTGATTGGATGAAGCAACCACGAGTAGGTGCGTTATATTACCAACGATTGGATGTTGCTATGAAAGAGGTACAAAGTAATAAAAAAATCAGCGACTATCTTAAAAAAATCACCCAATTACGCGCTAAAGCCATTATGACAGTGCAGATAGACGAAACAATGCACAAAGAAGAAGTTGAAAAAATTACTACAATACCAAGAGAACAATGGAAAAAATACCAAGCCAGAATCAATCAACCATTAAGAGACACGTATAACAAAAAATACGAAGCGATCACTCAACAAGCAAGCTTGTTACACGAACAACGTAGCGAAAATGCCTTTATATGGATACAAAGTAATAGTTTTTTGAGCGTGCTTAATGATTATAGTCAGAACAATATTGAGGACGGTATCTTGTTTGAACGACTTGTTATCACGGCAATAGAGGGTTTGCAAGATACAAAGAAAGGTAATCAGGTTATTGGTGACTGGATCAAGGCGCGTAACATTCCTAAAACCAATCTAATCTGGCGAGCAGTAGCCTTTAATCAAACTGCAGCCATTAAAGAGTTAGAAGAATTTTTACTGGATGCTGAAAAATATCGTGAAGTAGACGGCAATGGTCGTTTGCATCGTACGTTACTCAACGTACCAAAAAATCTGTCCTACTTTACCTCAATTAGTCGGGATATTAACAGCAGTCTGCAAAAAAAGAAGCCCGATATCAATGCTAAATTTATCGATAAATTTGCCTACAAACGCGATAAGCTTGCGTCAATTTTAATTGGTAAATTATTCCGAAAACAGCCTGTTCGCGTGATGGTCGACGGTTTGCAAATCGGTGCGGATAATATTAACCATTATATTGGTCAGAAAATTTTTATGGTAAGAGCTGGGCTTGAGCCAGACATCGTTAAATCCGTCATGAATGAATATTATGATCGTAGGGATTGGATTACAAGAATGAAAAAATTAAACATTGATAATCAAATGTTTTCAGGACCCTTCCCTAATGTTGAGCAAAAAGGCCTTAAAGGCCAGTTAGTCAACAATTACCTAAAAACCTATACTCATAACATTCTGAAAAAAATCATTATAAAGAAAAACAATAAACCGACTAGCGTTATTATCAAAGGAAAATACGATGAACTGTGGGACAGTTATCACAGTCGTACATTTGGTCGCGATTTAAAAGGTACAAGGTTGTCGGCTGTTTTAATGGCATTTCAAATACCGGTGATTATGACGCTCATTATGCAAACGGATGATCACACGTCAGACGATTTTTTGAACCAGATTATGGCGGCATCCTTAAGTTTTATTAGTGTTTTCACCGATGTTTTGATTAAACCTATTGATATTGCTTTTAATAATACGAATTTGGTTATTGGGTTAAGAATGACCGGACATCTTACTGGGGCGGCATCTTCAATCTTTGGGTTGATGTATGCTATTCCGCAGGCTTTGAAAAGTAATCAAGATAATATTGAATTAACATTAAATAGAGCTAGCGTAATGGTCTATATTAGTCAATTTTTGAAAGCAAGTACCGCACTGTTAAAAATGTCTACTAAATTGGTTAATCGGGTTATCATTAGGGAATTAATTCTAATGGCTGGATTAAGAATTTTTACCTTTTTTGCATCTTGGTGGTTGCAGTTGATTTTAATCGTGGTGGAGTTTGTCTGGAATTTGATAGTCGATGATGACATTCAAAAATGGATAAGATCCACTCGATTCGGCACGCAATACAACCGAGATGAGACGCCGGATTTTAACACTGAGTTTCAGGCATTTAAAGAGCTAATGAAAATTGAAGACAATCAGGAAGAAGTGGAGCAACAATCAGACAACTTTTTAACAGCCATCGGATGGGACAGTGATTGGTTATCAGACACATTAGGGATTAATTCCAATAATAACACTTACGCCACAGCCAATATCCCTTATTCTATAAATTAAAAAAGCGATAAACATTATGAGTCTAAAAAATTTTTATAAAATTCAGAAGCAAATCATCGATCGCTCCTGGCGACATCCCCCCAAACCACCGGTTCTACCG
>NZ_JAFNMX010000021.1:0-3727 GCF_026537015.1 Gilliamella sp. B2887
TTGTCGTTTTAAATTATCAATATTAACTGACTTATAATCCCTCAGTGTTATACCACCCAACCACTTAATCGCCTCATCAAATTTACTAGCAGGCAAATCTTGATAACGAGGTATTTTGAATTGCTGATGAAACTTTGAATAAACCGCTTGATGTCTTTCTCCTGTTCTATAAACTCGCTCATTTACTGCTTGTTGAATTGCTTGTTGTTGTTCGAGTGAAATAGTCTCACTTATACCGATTTCTTTATCTGCTAAATCAAGTAACCATTTTCTTACTTCTTTGGCTATTTCTGTATTAGCAAACATTGCGACTAAATGTGCACCTCTAAGAGAGAAAATACGGACAGATTTTTCACGTAAGCTATTGTTTATTCCATTGGTAGTCAATTTGACCACCATTGTCATTTTATTGGTAAACTCGTCAGAATTTCGGCTATAAATCTTTGTTACAGATTTACTATCGGAATATTTTAACAGTTTTGAAAGCTCGGTAGATGTGATCCAAATTTGATTATTGTGATTGACTGACTGCACAGTCGTGCTGTGAAACATTAATTGATTTGTCATAGCTATATCCTCTTGTTATTTTCGAATTATTTTCACCCAATTATTTGGGCGCCAAGAGGTTCGAAAACCGCAAGAAGTCGGCTGGAGTTATTCCCATTGCTGGTATTTTATTCCTCACCCTCTCGGCATAAATTTTAAGTATAAAAAAATCACGCTAACGGGGCGATTCATCCGCTTCTTGATAAGGTTTCGACACCTCTTCGGCAAATATATCGCAATATGATATTTGAAGTCAACATTTTAAAAGATGATAATTATGAAAAAATTTAGTGGGGCGATCGGGAGCTCAAAACTGCAACGAGTCAGCGGACGTATTCCCTTAAAGGTGTTATATTAGTCGCACTCCCGATCATAAAATCTGGATATAAAATTTTGAAGGTATTGTCATCATGACAACACCTTGACTAAGCACATGATGACGTTGAATTCTTTTGAATTGTGCCGCCCAATTTAACCCTATATTTTCACAAACTGGTTTCATTGCGACATACGGTTTATCTTGATAATTAAGAACGATTAATTGTTGATTGTGAAACTGAATTGTTTCTAATTTTGTGTTTGACATATCTACATCCTCAAGTAGCCCCCTTTTTATAGAGGGCTTATAATAATGGCTTAGTGCATTGTTAATATTTGTGATAGTTTAGCTAGTCCTTTAGGGGTAACTAATACCTGCTCTACTATCTTTTCACTACCATCACTTCTTGAGACCGTTGTTACTTTATGCTCTAACAAACCTTGCTTGACCTTATCTTGATAACCAAGCCAATGGCTACAACCTGTTCTTTTGTAGATCCACCCCATTGCATTTAATTCTTGAAAGAATTTTCTGGGTTGTACCTGTAAATGTTTAGCTGTGTCAGTTACACACATACTACCCTCAGCTTTAGTTGCAATGCGATCAAAAGCTTCAACTGTTGGTTTCATTTCTTCGAGCTGAGTTCCTAATGTTTTATTTTCAATTAAAAGCCGTTCATTTTCTTCTTCAGCTTGAATAACCATTAATGCAAGCTCTTTAGTGGTTGGAAGTTTTGAATGAGTTGTTCTATTAGCCTCTTCTAACTCATATAGACGATCAATAACTGCTGTACGACGTTTAATATCATAACCAGTTATCAGTATCTCAGTATATCGTCGAGAAATATGATATTCCCATGCGTTAGGATTTTTAGAATTATACTGATTACAGCTAACATGTTGATTTGTTAGGTAACCCAGATTTGGGTTACGGATGTAGTCTGTTTCTTCTCCACCTAATAAAGCAACTAAAATTGCTCTAATATCACGACATATATGATCATGTCGTTTATTTGTCAATTCCGCTATCTCACGGCTAGACATTGTCAATTGACTTTTATTAACTAAAGATGTATCATTTTTCATTATATTAGTTCCTTTTGTAGTGGGATTAATTATTGAGACCTCAAATGTTGCAGCACTTGGGGTTTTTGCTTTTTTAGACATTTGTTTCTCTCCTTTTGTTATTTTCCAGTTCTCTTACAACCATTTGATGTAAAGCTGAATTTAAAGATATTCCCTCTTTTTCAGCTCTTGCCTTTGCTTCACTATGAACATCTTCACGTATTCTAAAAGTGAATTTTATAAATTTCTCTTTTTGCATCTTTTCTCCTTTTTATAGTGGCTATTTGCCACTAGTGTTAATTTAACACTATTTACAATAATGTCAAGTTGACATTATTATATATTCAAAAATTTTTTGAGACTTTATCATGGAAAAGAAATTCCCAAGCCAATTGCAGGATAAGTTTACTGTAAGATTCCCTGAAGGAATGCGAGATAAAATTGCTGAGTTAGCTAAAAAAAATGGCAGATCAATGAACAACGAAATTATTTATGCTTTGGAAAATTATTTATCTGGAGAGACAGGTGACTATCTCAAAAAACTAGATGAAATTGAAAGAGAGGTTCAAAGCAAATTAGAAGATTTACGCAAGTTAAAAGAAAACTATATTTTGACTTATATCCATGAAGAAAAATAAAAAATAACTCCATATAGGAATCATACGCAACTATCTTGACCAAAAAGAAGTTAATACCAAAAAAGGAAATTCAAAATGAAAACGATAAACAAATTAACACTATGCATATTATCACTATTTTTTAGTAATTTAGTATTTGCACAAGATTCATTGATTGCAGCTAGAAATGTTCCCGAAAACACATTGCTTGATAATTTATTAGGTAATCCACTGGTTTTTATCTTATTTTTTGTATTCGTATGGTTTTTTGGTAAACACTTCTCAAAATAACTTATGTCAAAAACCCTCTTAGAGGGTTTGATTATTTGATAAATTCACTTTATTGTAATAATTTTTTTTTGTGTAATTCAAATTCTTCTTGTGTTAATGCTCCACAATCTTTTAAATCATTTAATTTTTTTAGCTCATCAGCCACTGAAAGATGTTTATTTTCAACTGACGATTGACTGGTTTTAGATTCAACTTTACCAGGATTAACGAGCGAATCACCATGACATATAGGACATCTTTTTTTATAAAATGGAATAAATAAAACCCAGATGAATCCAGTGAATATAATACCGATGAGAGTTCCAATGCCAATTTTTCTTTTTGGGCTTACGTTTCTGTGGCAAAGAGTACAATATTTTATAGCCATTTGATTTCCTTATTTTTATGAGAGAAAATGATTATATCAAATTGCGCCAAACTTTCCACCAATACAAACTAGCTTGCTATGCCAGTTTGTGCCGTACAGATCCCCGTTATGCTCTATTGATTTTACTTTATAATTGCCGTTATATTCAGTTAATACAGATTCAACACGAACAAGCGATCCGATTTTGTAGTGAGGATTGCAAAGCGTTGTAACTTTTTCTAAACCGCTTATACAGCGGTGAACTAGATTATATCAAACATAGCCTATTGTTTTAACTAAATTTTATCCATAATTTGAAATAATAACCCTTTTTTATTACGTGAAAATTAATTAATAATAATCAATGCTTTTAAAAAGGGTCTAAAAAAGGGTTAAACTAATGTTTTCCTTGCATTACAAATATCCAGCTCACCACGAACAAAATTCATTGATAAACTTAGATTAACTTGTATCTTATTAAGTGCTGTTGAAAAATTGTAGTGAAGATGTGGGCTGTTTTTCTCTAAAAAATCAGCTAAACAAT
>NZ_JAFNMX010000022.1:0-3041 GCF_026537015.1 Gilliamella sp. B2887
TGCGATAGGGTTATTTGCCCACAAATCGGGGATGAAGGTCTTTGCCAACCAAGGGGATATTGACATACAAGCGCAAAATGCCAACCTGAATATGGCGGCTCAACAAGATATCAAAATCGACAGTGTTGACGGCGAACTGACCATTACTGCAAGTGAAGCGCTGACGTTAATGTGTGGTGGCTCTTTTATCAAAATCAGCCATGAAGGCATAGAGCTTGGCACAGCGGATAATGTGTATATAAAAAGCAATGCTCTGCAAAAAATGGGCACTGCACAAAAAGATATACCAGAGATAACGTTGCCTAAGACTATTGTAACTGAATTCTTGCCAAATAAATCAGACCAAAATGATAAATATAGCTTAAAGTTCCTTATGGTTAATGATGAAGCGGAACCATATAAAAAGACAAAATATTTAGCTTTTATGGAAGATGGTTCAGTTATATGCGGTGAAACTGATGATAACGGTTATACAGAAAGGTTTTATACTGAAAAAGAAGAAAAAATTGTTATTCGCTTAATTCTAAGTAAAACAAGTAAGGGAGAAATTATTAACCTGTAAAACATTAATAATTAGATGGTTATTTTTTTTAAATATAAATATAAAAATAAATGATTAAAATAATGGATCAAACTTAAATGACAGTATACAACATCTACACAAGTATAAAGACAAAAACCAATCATAGATATATTATTTATGAAATGGAGTTATATAAAATAGATGATAAAGGTAATAAAATTTATGTTTTAGAATCTACAGGTAAACGGCCATTACAATCTGATAAGAAAACGCTAGTTCATCCTTCACTAGATGTTTCAGAAGCCGATACTACATCTTATATATTACAGCTAAATCTATACCATAAACTAGGTGAGGATGAATATGAAGTATTACCTGAACCTATGACAGCAATTGTTCCGCTTAAGGGGTTCGTCACGTCAGAAAAAAAGTGGGGTATATCAAGGGAGTTTGAATACAATGAAACAACCGAAAAATCTCAATATGGAGAAGTACCTATATATGAAGTTAGAATAACTTTAAAATCAAAAGCTTTTGAGGTTAAAGAACGCCCACCAGCTGTTCTGTTAGATCCTTTTGATAAAACTGTAGTTGAACAAGATTTAAAAGAAAGATTGAAAAAAAAATATGATTTTCCTTATCAAGGTAATGCTAGTTTATGTGGACCGGCAGTGTTCTTTTATTGTTTATTAATGGATAGATCAGATTTATATCAACAGGTTGTAAAAGAGCTTTGGGAATCGGGAGAAACTAAAATTGGCACTTTAAAAATAAAACCAAGTTATGGTTGTCGTCACCCTAGTAAGTTTTTTAGAGAAGATAATCAACCAAAAACACCACCCATAGATTGGATGACCTTAGCGAGTTTAAGGGATTCAGAAAATAATCTTTTTGCTTACGACTCACCTGATGATCAAGCTCAAGGTATTACCACCTCTGGTGACCTTAAAACATGGTTTGAAAAGTCTGGTGCTAAAATTTTATATGACATTAATACAAATATAACGACACAGATTATTGGACTACATTTAACTTTGGCCGATTTATGTCGTTTAAATTCTTATATACGCCCGGATACCCATGTTGTCGTACTAATAGCCTCATCGCTACTTCTATATGGCGAGAAATCTAAGACTAAAGATCACTGGATAGTTTGGACAGACAAATTAAAATTACTTAATGGTCAAGACATAACCGAACAAACCTCATTAACGGAAGAGATTCAGCTTGAACTATTTTCATGGGGGGAGGTGAAAAATTGGTTGAGAGCTGGAATCTTTTTGAAAGATGTTGTGCAATGTTCGTTTGCTGCTATTATTGTGAGTAAAATTCCTTAAAAAAATACTTTAGTTAATAAAAATTAAATAAACCTAACTATGGGGATTATATGAAAAAATCACGATATTATTTAACCTCACTAATCAAACTATTTTTGATCTTTGTGCTTGCTGGTTGCGTATCACAAGGAAAAATTTTACCGAAAAATTTACCTGATGCCACATTAAATAAACCTTATTATGCTGAAATTTTTATTTACGTTGGTCCGGGTCCTGTAATTGGTAGAAGTTTTCATTATCAAATTGAACCTGAAAATTCAGGACTTGAGTTAGCGCCTTACGATTTAAACTCACCTGCTGCATATAATCATCTTGCTGTAAAAGGAAGCACTAAAGTAACCGGAATGATTAAGATTAAAATTGCAGGTAGTACTTTTGGAACAATGTATTCGGGAAAAGAATTTAAAAAAACCTATACTATTAATGTTGAACAATAGTATTTAAATTGGAATAAATTATATGAAAAAATCACGATATTATTTAACCTCACTAATCAAACTATTTTTGATCTTTATGCTTGCTGGTTGCGTATCAAAAGGGAAAATTTTACCGAAAAATTTACCTGATGCCACATTAAATAAACCTTATTATGCTGAAATTTATATCCAACTTAGTCCTGTAATTGATAGAATTTTTGATTATCGAATTGAGCCCAAAAATTCCGGTCTTGAATTAGCGCCTTTCGATTTAGATGCAAAGCATGCATATAATCATCTTACTATTAAGGGGACTCCTCTAGTAACAGGAACCATAGTAATTAAAATGCATGGTATTACCTTAGATACGCTGCATCAACCGGCAGAAGAATTTGAAAAAACCTACACTATTAATGTAGAACAATAGTGTTTAAATTGGAAGTTATTTTAGGAATAAATGGAATTTAATTTCAAGTTAGTCATAATTTATTTTAGATTTTTTTATAAGTTTACCCCAGAATTACTGTAAAAATTAAATACTGCAAGCAGAGCCAATCTAAGGCTTCAATTTGGAATTTATACCATTAAATAATCTTATTTAACAATACAAACAACTTTTATGCAGAAACTATAGTTTAGAGAATGGTATGCCGAGGTAAATACTGAAGATAAACGGGTGAAATGGGAAGCATTAAACAGTGAAATGACTGGTGATGCGGAAAACTATTTGGGTTATATAAAAGACGGCGATGAAGCAAAACGTGA
>NZ_JAFNMX010000023.1:0-2938 GCF_026537015.1 Gilliamella sp. B2887
TCACGTTTTGCTTCATCGCCGTCTTTTATATAACCCAAATAGTTTTCCGCATCACCAGTCATTTCACTGTTTAATGCTTCCCATTCCGGTCGCTTTCCTTCTGCATCCAACTCTTCATACCATTCACTTTGATAATGAACTAACAGCCGTCCCAGTGCCGTTGTTAAGTGTGGTTTTTCGGATATCCCTTTAAAACATCCCTGTGTTAATGTTGCATATTTATTACTATTTTGAATGTATTGCTTATCTAATATTGTTAAGGTCTCTTTGAGGGTTGGCTTATAGTTCTCCAGTGAAGCATTATCTTTGTTTCGGGTTTCTGATTTTTTCGCACTCAGGTAAAACTCTTTTAAACTGCCAGTTTCTGTAATCTGTTTAAAACCAAACCACTCCCAACCACTGACTTTCTTCACGCCCTCACTGCCAATAAATGTCCATCCTTTGATAGGAACATTTTGACTATCCACTGCATGCTCTATCCATAACCATAATGTCCCCTTTTCATCCATGGCTCGTTTATCATTCTTGATTAAATCTTCATCATTTAAATTCAGTAGCAACGGTGGTGTATCGACTTCTTTTTTACTGGTTGTTAACTCACTCTGTTGTAATGGAAACTTGCTCCATGCCTTTGTGGTACTGGCTAAATCTTTTAGATTACCTTTTTCTTTTAGTTTATCCTGTATCTCTTTATTATTCTCTATCCATAATGTTTTAGTTTCACTTTTCGATGTTTGAATCTCTATTTGGAACCAGTTGATATTCCGTTCTTTACTTAATATTTTTATTTCCGAACCTTTAAGGCACTCACCGACTTTTGTATCCGATTCTGATGCTGACGCCAGTAATTTTGCACCTTTTGATATGCCAACCAATGTTTTATCTTCATCGGGTATTTTACCTGCCTCTGTCTGCGTTTGGGTGATGAACGTCGGCAAATCGTCACAAGTAAAGCATTCAACATGTAAACTTGGTTTATATTGACTTGCTGTTAAACCTGTTTTTAGCGGTAAAGTCGCCATCTCTATATAATTACCGTCTTTATCTTTTTGTTTGCTGATGCCTTTATTTTGATTATGGCCAATATGCCCCACTAAATCACCGGCTTTGATTGGATACGGTTTATCTAATACCACTACCTGATTATATTCTTTTCCTCGGGTGATGTTTTCAAGATTATCGCTCCATACGAGTTTTTTTCCTTCTGATAAAGGAATGGTCGGTTGCCCGTCACGGACTATCTGGGCTAATTCAACAAACGTTTTAGGTTTTTTCTTACCGCTTATTTTTACTTGGGTTCCCTTGGGTAACATAGACAGTATGTTTTTTTTACTTTCATCCCTGACTCTCAGTCCTTTTGATTTGGCAAAATTTTTATCTTTATCTTTATCTTTATCTTTTATATCAAATTCGGATTCCGTGAGCTGCTTTTGAGTTCCATTGAAAACCCAACCGATAATCTTCTTTCCTTCATGCTCATAAGGCGTTAATACCGGTATTGAACAATAGCCTTCCTTTAATGAGGTCACCGCATACCATTTATAATCTTCGGTATGTAACTCAAGATTCAATTCCACTTTGGTGCCCGCTTGTAAGACTGCAAGAATCTCACCTTTTTTTAAGTCAGGCTTCTTTCGAATATTTAATCCTTCAACAAAATCTAAACCTTTTTCAGTGACCCGATAAATATCTTGCTCCCAAAATGCTGGCGTAGGCTCTTTTGGGTTATCATTGTAAAATTTAGTATCAGCCAAATGCATATATAAACTATAAAAATACAGCTGGTGACCGGACTGTTTGGGTTTAGCCGTTTCAGTAGCAGGCGGTGTACTTGCTGTTGATGCGTCACCGGTTGTCGTTGGCGTATTGGTATTCGTGCCCGTTGGTGATGTTTTTACCGGCGTTGTAGTCGTAGGCTGTGTATTTGACGACGGTAATGCATTGGCTGCTGGCGCTGTTGAATTTTCAGTTGAGTTAGTGGTAGCTGCGTCGGGTGATGACTGACTTTCGGTTGTTGGAGTTGGTGTCGCTGGCGGGGTCGCTTCTTCAATTCGTTCCATTTCAAGCAGATGACGAACTAAAACAAAACCGGTTGAGAAAAAACTAACCTTATCACCATAATCAACTTTTTGATAATTGTCGTTAACCCGATAAGCAATGACTTCACCATCTGCTATACAGTACACTTTGCTCGGTTTATCATTTACAATGCCTAAATTCTTAAGCACATCTTCATCAAAGTGAATGCCTCCATGCACAAGCTTATTAACGCTCACAGGATAAAAACCGGTTTGCGCTAACATTAAGGCTTGATGATAACGGGCTGCGCTTGATTTTTTTGGGTCATTGGTAACGACCGGATATTTCCATTTTTTTATAGGGGCTAATGCCATGGTTGATTCCTTTTATCCTGAAAAATTGATAACATCACTATTGATTAAACGCATAAGTGCTACATCAATATCACTGGATGTAAATTTTAATTTGTCACTATCAATACTTGCCGGTCCCATTTTTTGCAGAGCATTGCTTTTTATATACACATTATCCGCTGTGCCTAGCTCAATGCCTTCACGGCTGATTTTGATAAAAGAGCCACCACACATTAACGTCAGCGCCTCACTTGCAGTAATGGTCAGTTCGCCGTCAACACTGTCGATTTTGATATCTTGTTGAGCCGCCATATTCAAGTTGGCATTTTGCGCTTGCAGGTTGATTTCCCCCTGATTGGCCAACAGTTTCATGCCCGATTTATGGGCAAATAAGCCTATGGCTTCATCGGATGTGACTGTGATGTTTTTCAGGGCATGGATGTCGGTTTGCTGTTCACTGGTTAAGGAAATACTGTTACTTGAGGACAGTTGGATATTTTCCGGACTGGTTAACGCAATGCCTGCCTGTGCATAAGCTAAGATGCCACTTTCAGTGAGCGTCGTTA
>NZ_JAFNMX010000024.1:0-2527 GCF_026537015.1 Gilliamella sp. B2887
AAAACGGTTCATACAATTGACTGCATTTGAAGTCTCTGTCCAGTAAAAGTTTGTTGAATGATAGACAACTATTTTCAATTCATCACCCTACATTCAGACTCTACTCACAAACATCCAATCCATTTTTTATACATTATATAAAGAATTTATTGAAAAATTTTTGAAAACACATTAACTTGATCCCGATAATCATTTTCGAGTATCAAATATAGGAATTGAAGGAGTAAACATGGCGAACAAATTAAACTCACTGATTAATACCGTTGGTGAGGGGCTCTTTAATGGAATAGCAGATGAGGTATGTCATAACCGCTACACCTTAATGGTCGATAATTTGATTTCGCCGATTAGTGTTATACAGGTTCAGGGGGATGAGCAGCTCAATCAGCCATGGTATTACACCATTGATTTCACCAGTATTGATAAAACTTTATCGCCTGATGCGATACTCAACCAAAAAGCGTCCTTCTACTTTAATCCTGCTATGAATAACGTACTGGAAACGGCGATTCGTTCGTTAAGTGATCTCCCTATCGAGAGTGACTTACGTAAAATTTCTGGTGTTATCACTCGTTTTAATGTGTTATCTGTGAGTAAAGAGCAGGCACATTATCAGATTGTGTTATCCCCTCGTTTAGCAAGATTAGCATTGAATCGCAATCATGCGATATTTCAAAATCAAAGTGTGATCAGTGTGGTGGAAGAAGTGCTACGCAGTCATGGTTTTACTGGCATTGATTATCGGCTGGAATTGAACAATCGCTATCCGGAACGTGAATTCATTACTCAATGGCAGGAAAGTGATTTAAGCTTTATACAACGTCTGTTAGCCGATATTGGTGTCTGGTTTCGGTTTGAAACGCATGCCGAGCACAATTGCGATGTCATGGTCATAAGTGATAACGAACAAGGTTATGAGCAGGCAAGTGATATAGATTATCGATTACCGAGTGATACGCTGGATGGCGGAACAGAAAGTATCTGGAATATTCGGCAGGACAATCATATGGTGAAATCCTCAGTCAAAGTGCAGGATTACAACTACCGTGACGCCAAAGCTAAGTTACTGAGTGAAGTTAACAGCCAACCTAAAGACAGCACCACTTATGGCACCGATTACCGTTATGATGAGCATTATAAAGAACGAACAACTTACGGTCAGGAAGATAAAGTTGAGGGAGATAACGATAATCGCAACAGCAATGGCTCAACTGACCAGCGTAATCAAATTGAAACCGGTCAATGGTATGCCAAAATTCGACATGAACAAGCAATCAGTAAAAAAACTCTGATTAGCGGAAAAAGCAACCGCTATCATCTGACACCAGGTCAACGCATTCAAATAAAGGGCAGTCCGCTGGTTAATGTTGATGACGGTGTGATTATTTTAAGCGTGGAAGGCCATGGCAACCGCACGGATGCTTACGAGCTGAGTTTTACCGCAATACCGTATCAGGTATTAAAACCATACCGTCCTGAGCCATTAAAGTGGCCCAAAATGGTGGGTACCTTATCGGCAAGAGTGACTAGTCCTGACAATGACACTTACGGTTATATTGATACTCAGGGTCGTTATCGGGTTAAATTTAATTACGACCTAAAAGAGTGGAAAAAGGGCTATGAAAGTTTATGGGTCAGGCAGGCAAAACCGTACGCAGGCGGGAGTTATGGTTTCCACTTTCCACTGATTGACGGGACTGAAGTTGCCATTGCCTTTACCAAGGGCAACCCTGACCGCCAGTATATTGCGCATGCCATGCATGACAGTACGCATCCGGACCTTGTAACGACGATAAACAAACATCGCAATGTGATTCGTACCCCAACTAATAATAAGTTACGCATGGATGACAAACGGGGGCAGGAGCACATCAAGCTGGCGACCGAATACGGCAAAACTCAACTTAATATTGGGCATCTTGTCAACAGCAACAAAGAGCAACGAGGGGAAGGATTTGAACTGCGTACGGATAAATGGGGGGCGATTGCAGCGAATCGAGGTCTGTATTTGACCAGTCAGACCGAACCCAAAGCGCAAGGTAAGCAACTGGATATGCAAGGGGCAATGGCTGAACTGGAAAATGCGTTATCGATTGCCAAAGCACTGCAAAATGCGGCGCAACAGGCGCAAACTCATGCATCTGATACAGATTCACAACAACACTTACAAAGTGCTTTAAAAGACATGAATCAAGCGGGGATCCTCGCTTATGCACAAGAAGGCATAGCATTAACCAGTCCGGAAAACATCCAGCTTACTTGCGCCAACAATATAACGGTAACAACGGCAAGTCAAACGGATATTACGGCATTAAAAAATATTACCCTATCTACATCAGAAGCCATCAGCTTATTGGCACAAAAATCAGGAATGAAAGTGTTAGCCAATCAAGGTGATATTGATGTGCAAGCCCAAAATGCCAACCTCAATATGTTGGCGAAACAAGATATCCAAATAA
Organism: Gilliamella sp. B2887; assembly: GCF_026537015.1. NCBI lineage: Bacteria > Pseudomonadati > Pseudomonadota > Gammaproteobacteria > Orbales > Orbaceae > Gilliamella > Gilliamella sp. B2887. The sequence continues at coordinate 2,460 of NZ_JAFNMX010000024.1, forward strand.
ACAGTGTAGAGAGTAAAGTGGACATTAGCGCAGCGCAAGAAATAACCTTTATTTGTGGAGGCTCGTAC
>NZ_JAFNMX010000025.1:0-1191 GCF_026537015.1 Gilliamella sp. B2887
AGCACTAGTCAAAAATGCTACAACTGCTTTAAATTTATTTAGTTTAAATTGGTTCGTATAATGTATATTATGTTAAATATGATTTATTTTGACCAATTTATCTAATTTTTAATAGCCTCCATTACATGATGTCTTAACCTTTAAAATCCGTTTGATAAATAGAATTTTAACTTTTGACAACCAAAATAATATCACTACCAGGTAATGGCATTTTTAATATGTGTTTTTTTATTTTTCCCCAAATCTGCATTTCACAAGCTTTGCAATTAAATTTCAATAATAATTCTTCATTATTTTGCACGAGTTTCATAGGGGTTACTTTAGTTTTCACACCTTGGATCCCTTTAGCTTGCTTTGGACATAAATTAAACGCAAATCTTAAGCAATGCTTGGTTATCATTAATGGAGCATCATTTTTCACTTCATGGGCTTCATAAGCACTTTCAATCAATTCAACTCCATGCTGTTTATAGAATTCCCGCGCTTTGTGATTATAAACATTAGCCAAAAAATTCAGTTGTGTCTCTGGATAAATTGCGTTTGGACTTATTTCTGGTCTACGCACCTTGCGTTTATAATTGGTTAATCTTTCCACCGTAAGTCTGCTAATAACTTCCCGCCTTAACTGATTAAGTTGACTGTTGGGAATAAAATATACTGTCGATAATTTCATTTTTAGATCAGAAAGATAATACAGCGTATTGCCCAGTTTAGATAAATTTTCTTGAATATTCTTTAGCATTTTATCTGGCTGAGTAGCGGGTTCAAAATGGCCGTTGAGTGTTAATTCAACACTCATGCCCTCTTCGCTTCTTGCTTTTAATCTAATTCCATCAATACTGTTTTCGAGTTCAAATGAAACGCCAACACATCGTTTACTGGAATCTTTTAATAAACTTTGTTGCCATAAATGATCCAAATTTCGATTAACTGCATGCGGAAATTTAACAGAATAAAGGTGTTTAGGTACCTCATTAGGATAAATGCGGTAGTGATTTCCGGATATCTTTTCAACTTTGTCCGCTCTGAATCCGATAATATCACGTTGGATCAGTACATTAAGTCCATCACCATTACTTAATGTGTGTTCGCTTTTAATATCCAAAGTTTTTGAGGTCACTTTCGTGATTTCGCCAATTTGCTCTCCCAGGTATTTGGGCGAATCTATGGCTAATATATCGGGGTGTCTGC
>NZ_JAFNMX010000026.1:0-1186 GCF_026537015.1 Gilliamella sp. B2887
ATGTCTAAAGAAAAATTTGAACGTACAAAACCCCACGTTAACGTTGGTACAATCGGCCACGTTGACCATGGTAAAACAACTTTAACAGCAGCAATTACTTCTGTACTTTCTAAAAAATACGGCGGTCAAGCACGTGCATTCGATCAAATCGATAATGCACCAGAAGAAAAAGCACGTGGTATCACCATCAACACTTCACACGTTGAATACGATACCCCGACTCGTCACTACGCACACGTAGACTGCCCGGGCCATGCTGACTATGTTAAAAACATGATCACTGGTGCGGCACAAATGGACGGTGCTATCTTAGTAGTAGCAGCAACAGATGGTCCTATGCCACAAACTCGTGAGCACATTCTTTTAGGTCGTCAAGTAGGTGTTCCATACATCATCGTATTTTTAAACAAATGCGATATGGTTGATGATGAAGAATTATTAGAATTAGTTGAAATGGAAGTACGTGAACTTCTATCTCAATACGATTTCCCAGGTGATGACACTCCAGTCATTCGTGGTTCAGCGTTAAAAGCGTTAGAAGGCGATGCAGCATGGGAAGAAAAAATTGTTGAATTAGCTGAAGCTTTAGACAGCTACATCCCGGAACCAGAGCGTGATATCGATAAACCATTCCTACTTCCAATTGAAGACGTGTTCTCAATTTCAGGACGTGGTACAGTGGTAACAGGTCGTGTAGAACGTGGTGTAATCAAAGTTGGTGAAGAAGTTGAAATCGTTGGTATCAAACCAACAACAAAAACAACTTGTACTGGCGTTGAAATGTTCCGTAAATTGCTAGACGAAGGTCGTGCGGGTGAAAACGTTGGTGTCTTACTACGTGGTACAAAACGTGAAGAAATCGAACGTGGTCAAGTATTAGCAAAACCAGGCTCAATCACACCACATACTGATTTCGAATCAGAAGTATATATTCTAAGTAAAGATGAAGGTGGTCGTCATACTCCATTCTTCAAAGGCTACCGTCCACAGTTCTACTTCCGTACAACTGACGTAACTGGAACAATCGAGTTACCAGAAGGCGTAGAGATGGTAATGCCAGGTGATAACATCAAAATGACTGTATCATTAATTCACCCAATCGCAATGGCAGAAGGCTTACGCTTTGCTATCCGTGAAGGTGGTCGTACTGTTGGTGCTGGTGTTGTTGCTAAGGTTATTAAATAAT
>NZ_JAFNMX010000027.1:0-1089 GCF_026537015.1 Gilliamella sp. B2887
CAATGACAATGACAATGACAATGACAAGAGCCATCATAACAGCGACAATCCTTACGACAATGCGGTGGAAAGTGGTAACTGGTATGCGCGAATACGTCATGAACACGCCATCAGTCAACAAACCGTCATCCACGGGAAAAGCAATCATGCCAATCTGACACCGGGTCAACGCATACAGATTAACGGTAGTCCACGGATGGACATTGATGAGGGCGTCATAATATTAAGTGTGGAAGGGCAAGGCAACCGCACCGAAGCTTACGAACTGCGTTTTACCGCCATACCGTATCACGCCTTAAAACCTTACCGACCGGCACCGCTGCCGGCGCCGACGGTGCACGGCACCCTGCCGGCACGGGTAAGCAGTCCGGATAATGACACTTACGGTTACATTGATACACAGGGTCGTTATCGGGTTAAATTTAACTTTGACTTAAAAGCATGGAAAAACGGGGAAGAGAGCCTATGGTTAAGACTGGCCAGACCGTATGCCGGCAGCACCTATGGCATTCACTTTCCGCTCATTGACGGCACGCAAGTGGCGGTCGCCTTCACCAACGGCAATCCGGACCGACCGTATATCGCCCATGCCCTGCACGACAGTGCGCACCCTGACCTGGTGACCACGATAAACAAACACCGCAATGTGATTCGCACCCCCACCAATAACAAACTGCGCATGGAAGACAAACGGGGGCAGGAGCACATCAAGCTGGCGACCGAATACGGCAAAACGCAACTCAATCTGGGACACTTAGTCAACCAAAAAAAAGCGTTACGGGGTGAAGGGTTTGAACTGCGCACCGATGAATGGGGGGCGATAGCGGCTGAAAAAGGCTTATACCTGACGACACAAACCGAGCCCAAAGCGCAAGGTCAGCAACTGGATATGCAAGGCGCCATTACCCAGCTGGAAAATGCCTTATCGATAGCCAAAGCGCTGCAACAGGCTGCCAATCAATGCGACGCACACGGTGCTGACACCGCCAGTCAGGACCAGCTTAAAGCAGCGTTAACGACGCTCACTGAAAGTGGCATCTTAGCTTATGCACAGGCAGGCATTGCGTTAACCAGTCCGGAAAATATCCA
>NZ_JAFNMX010000028.1:0-1078 GCF_026537015.1 Gilliamella sp. B2887
TTGTCATTGTCATTGTCATTGTCATTGCTATTGTGATAATTGTTGTTATTGTCGTTATTGTTGTTGCTATCTTCCTCTTCCCCGTCTTTCTCTGCCTGACCGTGTGTGGTCAGACCTTTGTAATGCTCATCATAACGGTAATCGGTGCCATAAGTGGTGGTGTCTTTCGGTTGGCTGTTGACTTCACCAACGAAACTGGCGTTGGCATCGCGGTAGTTATAATCCTGCACCTTAACCGAGGATTCGACGACCTGACTGCGCAAGGTGATGTCCCAGACACTTTCCCGTCCACCATCCAGGGTGCCACTGGGCGGTTGGTAACGGATATCCGACGCCTGCCCATACCCCTGCTCGTTATCACTGATGACCATCACATCACAATGATGCTCGCCATGCGTTTCAAACCGGAAATACACCCCCACATCCGCCAGCAGTCGTTGAATGAATGCCAGGTCACTTTCCTGCCATTGCGTGATGAATTCTCGCTCCGGATAGTGATGGTTTAATTCCAGACGATAATCCACCCCCGTATAGCCATGACTGCGCAGCACTTCTTCAACCACACTTATCACGCTTTGTTTCTGAAAAATGGCATAATTGTGACTTAACCCCAGTCTTGCCAATGGTGAGGATAAGACCACCTGATAGCGGACCTCGTCGTGACTGACCGATAACTGTCCAAATGTGGTTATCACGCCATAGAGCGTACGTGATGCACCTTGTGAGAATAAGGCGTTCAATGAATTGAGTGGCGTGTTTTGCTTTAACCCGTTTAAGGGCGCTGTCGCGCTTTGAGGATTGACCGACGACTCGGAGGGTTTTAATTCGTGCAATGCATCAAATGGGGTGCTGGCGTTCAGTAAGTCTGAGGCACCCAATGCCAAAGAGGTCAAATCGGCATGAACAGGATTGAAACGAAACCAGGCTTTTTGATTGAGAAACGATTCCGCATCCAGATGTGGATGTGGGCTGGTAAAGGTGATGGTGTAATGCCAGGGCTGGTTGAGTTGTTCATTGCCGGCAACCTGTAAAACCGAAATCGGCGCGCTTTGACCATCGACAGTTAAGGTATAGCGAT
>NZ_JAFNMX010000003.1:0-231205 GCF_026537015.1 Gilliamella sp. B2887
CCGAACTCAGAAGTGAAACGCCGAAGTGCCGATGGTAGTGTGGGTATTACCCATGTGAGAGTAGGGAGCCGCCAGACTTTTAAATATATCGAGAGCCCAGCAGGAATGCTGGGCTTTTTTGCATACAGAAATTACAAACTTCTAAAGAAGTTTGTATGTTTGAGTATGCCACTAAACAATAATTCATTTAGTGTATAATAACCTAAAGATGATATTTAAACTAAGTTAAAGCAGGATGAGATGAACTCATTAATAGCCTTTAATAAACCCTTTAATGTCACAACTCAATTTTCACCTCATGAAAAGTATCAGACATTAAAAGATTTTATAAAATTACCAAAATTTTATCCGGCAGGACGTTTAGATACCGATAGCGAAGGATTGTTATTGTTAACAAATGATGGTAAATTACAAGCTAAAATCAGCTCACCAAAATTTAAATTGCCAAAAACTTACTGGGTACAAGTAGAAGGTTTAGTTAGTCAACAAGCTATAGATCAACTAAGAAAAGGTATTCAGTTAAAGGAATTTTATACAGCGCCAGCTATAGTAGATTTTTTAGATGAACCATCGCTGCTATGGGAGAGAGTTCCTCCTATTCGTGAACGTAAAACAATACCCACTTCATGGATAAGCATTATTATTACTGAAGGAAAGAATCGCCAAGTTAGGCGAATGTGTGCAGCGGTGGGTTTTCCTTGCTTACGACTAATTAGAATTCAAATTGGCAAATATAATTTATTTACGCACCAACTACCACTAGGTAAATGGTGTCATATTAAAACTTCAGATCTTTATTAGTAATTAATTTTAATTATTCTTTATATAGAACTTATTATTCTTTTTATAATTTAATAAAATGATCTAATAGATCAATAATGTTACTCCTTTTGTTTGAATACATTGGGCTTTATTTTAAAATAATATAAAATGATTACTAGCAATTGTCATGGGATAAACAATTTATGGTTGAACAAAAAAAAGAAGGATTTTTTTCTCGTTTGAAAAAAGGACTTTTTAAAACAAAACAGAATATTGGATCAGGATTCCTTAACTTATTTAGAGGAAAAAAGATTGATGATGCATTATTTGAAGAATTAGAAGAACAATTGCTCATCGCTGATGTTGGTTTTGATACAACACAAAAGATTATTAATACACTAACTCAACACGCTTCTAGAAAAGAACTAAAAGATGCAGATGCATTACATGAGCTTTTAAAACAAGAAATGAAATCTATATTAGATGGAGTCGATAAACCACTTAATATTGATAATCATAAACCATTTATTATTTTAATGGTTGGTGTTAATGGTGTAGGTAAAACAACAACTATTGGTAAGTTAGCTCGTCAGTTTCAACAACAAGGCAAATCAGTTATGCTAGCTGCTGGTGATACTTTTCGTGCAGCAGCGGTTGAACAATTACAAGTATGGGGCGAACGTAATAGTATCCCCGTTATTGCTCAACACACTAATGCCGATTCAGCATCAGTCATTTTTGATGCTATACAAGCAGCAAAAGCAAAAAAAATAGATGTGTTAATTGCAGATACAGCGGGCCGATTACAAAACAAATCTCATTTAATGGATGAATTAAAAAAAATAGTAAGAGTCATTAAAAAGCAAGATGAGACAGCACCACATGAGATTATGTTAACGATTGATGCAAGTACAGGACAAAATGCTATTAGTCAAACCAAATTATTTAATGAGGCAGTAGGTGTTACAGGAATGGCATTAACGAAACTGGATGGGACAGCAAAAGGTGGTATAATTTTTAGCATTGCTGATCAGTTTAATATACCTATTCGTTATATTGGGGTAGGTGAAAAAATTGAAGATTTAAGACCATTTGTTGCCGTGGATTTTATTAATGCTCTGTTTGATCAAACAGAAGAGTAAAAGAAATAATGATCCAATTTCAACGCGTGAGTAAAGTTTATTCTGGTGGAAAACCGGCATTGCAAAATATAAACTTTACTTTATTACCCGGAGAAATGGCATTTTTAACAGGTCATTCTGGAGCAGGTAAAAGCACCTTAATGCGTCTAATTTGTGGATTAGAAAAAGCCAATGATGGCAATGTATTGCTAAATGGCATTGATGTGTCGAGATTGAAACGACAAGAAATGCCATTTTTACGTCGTACTATTGGTATGATTTTTCAAGATCATCAATTATTAATGGATCATACTGTTTATGATAACGTTGCTATTCCATTAATTATTTTAGGAAAATCACCCGAAGAAATTCGTCGACGAGTTTCAGCCTCATTGGATAAAGTTGGATTGTTAAATAAAATGAAATTTTATCCAATACAGTTATCAGGGGGGGAGCAACAACGTGTTGGTATTGCTCGAGCAATTGTAAATCATCCTACTGTTTTACTTGCAGATGAACCCACAGGTAATTTGGATGATAAACTCTCAAAAGACATTTTAAAACTATTTGAAGAGTTTAATCAAACAGGGGTAACTGTTTTGATGGCAACTCACAATATGACGCTTATTCGCCACAAAAAGTATCGTATATTGCATTTAAATCAAGGGCGATTAGAGGTTAAATAAATGATGAGCAGTAATCTTAAACCGAACAAATCCAAGGGAAAAGATAAGAATATTTTTTTTTGTCGTTGGAGAAGACAAATTGGTTATGCTTGGCGTAATACCTTTAATAATTTTACTCAACATATTTTTGCCTCATTATTAACAGTTTTTGTTATTGCTATTTCAATAACATTACCGACAATTAGCTATTTACTTTGGAAAAATGCTAATCAAGCTTCAAATCAGTGGAACCCAACACCAAATTTAACTGTGTACATAAATAAAGAGTTAACTTCAAAACAGACCACTGAATTGATTTCTAAGCTTAAATCTTATCCTGAGGTTGAAAATATTGAATATCTTTCCCGAGATCAAACAAAAGAAGAATTTAAAACATGGTCAGGATTTGGCAATGCACTTGATCTTCTGGATGAAAATCCATTACCAGCTGTAGCAATTCTTATTCCAAAAGAAGAAGCAAAAAATACAGATATATTGCATGCTTTTCAATCTAAATTACTTAAAATTAATGAGATTGATGATGTTCAACTTGACGATAGTTGGTTTACTCGATTAACAGCGTTAACAGATATGGTAAAATCTATAGTGTGGATAATTTCGATATTCATGATTGGCGCTGTTTCGCTTGTCATAGGTAACAGTATTCGATTAAACATTTTTGCTCGTAGACAAGTCATTATGGTGATGCAATTAATTGGCGCCACTGAAGGTTTTATATTACGCCCATTTTTGTATAATGGTATATTAATTGGATTTATCAGCACTATTTTAGCATTGATTTTATCAGAAGTCTTTATTTTTCAAATCGATTCAATTATATTACATGTCTCTACTATTTTTGGTACAAAATTTACCCTTAAAGGACTTTCATGGGACGAAAGTATACTAATTGTATTGTTCTCTATAATTCTTGGTTGGCTTTCTGCACTGATATCGACTAAGAAATATTTAAAAACAATGCGTATTGCTTAATTATTTAAGCATAGTTTTTTGTTACTAAATTAATAATAAATGTGAACTAAATGATATTTTAGTAGTCTAATATTACAGTTATATTGTTGCTATTATGAATATGGCGACAAAACTAGTTTAAATTAAGGAGGGAATTTAATGAGTACTGATTTAAAAATGCAAGTAGGTGCTTTAATCCCACAAGGAAATATTGAATCATATCTTCGTATGATTAATACTTATCCAATGTTAACTGCAGAGGAAGAAAAATCATTAGGCGAAAAGCTTTATTATCATGATGATGTTGATGCTGCAAAACAATTAATTTTGTCACATTTACGTTTTGTTGCACATATTGCCCGTGGTTATTCCGGTTATGGTTTACCTCAAGCAGATTTGATTCAAGAAGGTAATATTGGTTTAATGAAAGCAGTACGTCGCTTCAATCCAGAAATGGGTGTTCGTTTAGTTTCATTTGCGGTACACTGGATAAAAGCTGAAATACATGAATATGTACTGAAAAACTGGCGTATTGTTAAAGTTGCAACGACAAAAGCTCAAAGAAAGTTATTTTTCAATTTAAGAAAGAATAAACAACGTTTAGGCTGGTTTAACAGTGCCGAAGTGGATATGGTTGCTGATGAACTTGGTGTAAGCCGTAAAGATGTTTTAGAGATGGAATCGCGCATGTCAGCCCAAGACATGTCGTTTGATATTGATACTGATGATGACGACAATTCAATTGTTGCACCCGCTCTTTATTTGGAAGATGGTAATTCTGATTTCTCTAAATCAATTGAAAATGACAATTGGGAGAATGATGCAACAGATAAGTTACATGATGCATTATCTCAATTAGATGAACGCAGCCAAGATATTATCAAAGCACGTTGGTTAGATGCAGATGACAGTAAATCAACATTACAAGTATTGGCTGATAAATACAGCGTTTCAGCGGAACGTATTCGCCAACTTGAAAAAAATGCGATGAAAAAATTGCGAGTTGCTATAGAAGCATAATTTTTTTCGTTAATGTTAACTTCCTGAGCCTTACTTGTAACAGAGTAAGGTTTTTTTATAACTAAATTTTACTCACTGTTGATTTTGCTGAATTATATTAATTTAATATTTAACAATAAAATATTATTGTATAACAGTAATATTTTATTGTTTTTGTTGTTTTCCTAAGATAAACTATGGTCAGTTTTTATCTAAAGGGAAATAAATATGAACACAACATTAGCTCGATCAAACTTATGCTTAAATCGATATTGTAGATTTATGGCACTCTTAACAACTCTAGTCATTATAACCATGCTGATTGGTGCATTCGCTCCATTACTTTTTTATTTTTTCAATATTGAAAATATTGGTTTAGGATCAGCTGGATATTCTTTTTTTATATCCAATAGTGTTGATGTTGATCCAACAGAATTGGATTTTTGGCAAGCTTTGTTAGCTGTGATAATTGATACGGCAAAAATCCTAATTTTAGTTTATGCTTTTTATCAATTGAAATTGCTTTTTGTAAAATATAGTCAATCTGATTTCTTTTCGGAAAGGTCAACCAATCATTGCTATATTTTTGGTAAAATGTTGGTCACTTGGTCTATTTTTAATATTTTATCTGAGCCTTTATTAACTTTAATTTTAAGTTTCAAACAAACTGAACGTTATTTTTCTTTTTCATTATCTAGCGGTGATATTATGGTATTGTTTCCTGCTATTAGCATTATGTTAATTGGACAAATATTGAAAAAAGCATGTCAATTAGCGGAAGAAAATCGGCAGTTTGTATAAGGAGTTAAACATGCCAATTATTATAAATTTAGATGTAATGCTGGCTAAACGTAAAGTTAAATCCAAAGATTTAGCGGCTGCTATTGATATTACTGAGCAAAATCTATCCTTACTTAAACAAGGTAAAGTAAAAGGGATTAGATTAGCAACACTAGAGGCAATCTGTAACTATTTAGATTGCCAACCAGGTGATATATTAGAACATATTAAAGAAGAAGGTTTTACGAATTAATTGCTAACCATGCTGCTTCTTGAGCATGTAATAGGGCTGTATCAAAAAAAGGAATGGCATAATCTTTCTGTGAAATTAACAAACCAATTTCGGTACAGCCCAAAATGACCCCTTTTGCACCTTGCTTAACAAGTTTATCAATAATATTGAGGTAAACTTGCTTAGACTTTGGTTTAATTTTCCCGAGGCAAAGTTCATCATAAATAATATTGTTGATGATTGTTCTATCTTTTTCATCAGGGATTAAGACACATAAACCTTTTTCAATTAATTTTGATTTGTAAAAGTCTTGCTCCATAGTGTATTTGGTACCAAGTAATGCAATGGATTTTATTTTATCTTTGATTAAATGTTTAGCTGTCACATCGGCGATATGAATGATTGGAATAGTAATGGCTTTTTGAATTTGGTCTGCAACTTTATGCATAGTATTTGTACAAATAATAATAAAATCAGCTCCAGCCAATTCTAATCTTTTTGCGGCATCGGTTAGGATAGTCGCACTTTTATTCCATTCATTATTTGCTTGGCAACTTTCTATTTCCTGGAAATCAACACTGTATAAAAGTGCTTTTGCTGAATGTAACCCACCAAGTGATTTGCCAATAAATTGATTGATGACTTGATAATAAGTCACTGTACTTTCCCAACTCATTCCACCAATTAATCCGATTGTTTTCATATTACTAATACCTTATTTTTTTATAATTACTTTTCATTAATATCATTAATATACATTATAATGATTTTGTTTAATTTAAATTTTTTAATATAGTTAATCGATTCTTATTAAGAATATTTGGCGCAAAATGTTTATTATATGGATCAGGAATGCCAAGCTAATGATGAAGAAATCATTAATTATCGCTATATAACACTAATAATTTTTTGATCGTTTATTTTCATACCGTTGCAGAATCTAAAGTCATTCCTGTATAAGTAGCTTTATGTGATAAAAAATATCAGAAGATACTGCATCAATAGTGGTCGAGATCCCAAAAATAATTTTTATTGGAGTGTTGCTTATGGTTTTAAAACCTATTTTGTTAAGCAAAAAGAGCAGTAAGTTGGAAAATATTAGAAGAGATAATTTATAAACATCAAAATAAGGATATGTATCTCATTACTCAAACATATGATGGTAAATATATTACTGATGTTGTTGATGACAATTTAGATTATGCAGCAGATAAAAAACTCAGCAAATTAGACTTCATGATAAAACCATAATGGCAGGAGGAAGTCCCGATCTTGTTATCTATATAGATGATGATTTTTTTAATGGAATCATCATGGCGTGATTATCTATTTGAAAGTTGGTGTTACAATACCTTCTTAAAAACAGAGTAAGAAAAACAAAATTACGTTATGCAGCGGTACTTACCTGTAAAAGCCAGAAATATTTCACTCTACCATTATTTCGTTTAGGTATTACACCATTAATTTTAACCTTGCATTGAATGGTATTTGAAGCTTATCGTGTGCATATAATAATTAACAATTGGTTAGATGGTGAATCGAAAGATGAAATAAGGTTTAAAATATCAATCTTTTATAGCCAATAATCTGTTTTTTTTAGTAAATTAGTTAACTTATTAATTAAAAGGCAAATAGATATGTTGAAAACACCAAAAATAGTCATCTTAACCGGTGCAGGTATTTCTGCTGAATCAGGGTTATCGACATTTCGCGCACAAAATGGCTTATGGGAAGGTCATGATGTTAATGATGTAGCAACTTACGAAGGATATATGCGTAATCCGGTTGCTGTTCATGATTTTTATAATATGTTACGTCGAAAATTACAAAATCCTGAAGTAAAACCTAATGCCGCTCATTTTGCACTAGCTCAACTAGAAAAAACGTTAGGTTCGGATAATGTATTAATCGTCACACAAAATGTGGATAACTTGCATGAACAAGCCGGATCTAAAAATATTATCCATATGCATGGTGAATTATTAAAAGTGCGCAATGAAAAAACAGGACAAATAATCGATAATTATTATGATGTGAATTATAATGAAAATAAACTAATTCGTCCGCATATTGTTTGGTTTGGTGAGATTCCATTACAAATGGAAGAAATTTATAACGCACTTTTGCAAACGAATTATTTTATTTCGATTGGTACATCAGGTAATGTTTATCCAGCAGCGGGGTTTGTTCAAATAGCCAATCAAGCAAGTGCAAAAACAATTGAACTCAACTTAGAGCCAAGTTTAGGTGAAAATTTATTTGAAATAAAAATTTATGGTCCAGCAAGTAAAACTGTGCCGGAGTTTATAAAAAATTTCATATAAAACATTTAATTAGTTTAATTGTTTTAAATAATTGTTACCACCAAGATTATTCATTTGATTATGAATCCATTGCGCTTTTTTTTGGATATAATGATTTGGTTTAGCAGGGTTCCATTTTCTTGGATTAGGTAATATAGCGGCGAGCAAACTTGCTTGATAGGGTGTCAACTGTTTAGCACTTACATGAAAATAGTATTGTGAAGCTGCTTCTATACCAAAAATTCCATTTCCCCACTCAACACTATTTAGATAAATTTCAAGAGTTCGTTTTTTAGACCAGAGTAATTCAATTTCAAGAGTAAACCAAGACTCAATACTTTTACGAATCCAACTGCGCGAAGACCATAAAAAAATATTTTTTGCTACTTGTTGAGTAATAGTACTTGCGCCACGAATTTTTTTGTTGTTTTGATTATGCTTTAAGGCTCGCTCAATGGCTTTAAAATCAAATCCCCAATGATTGGCAAAGTTTTGATCTTCAGCGGCTATGACCGCAATTTTAATATTATCCGAAATATGATCCCAATCTTTCCATGTTCGTTGTTGAATAATCTTCTTATCGGAAAATTTTCTTTCTACCATTAGCATTGAACTAAAAGGATCAATCCAGCGCATTAATAAAACGAGTGAAACGGATAACAGCATAAACAATATTATCAATTTTTTAGTAATGTTAAAAATTTTTTTGAATAATGATTTCATGCTGATTAAGACAGATTTTCGTTAAAAATAGGTAAGTAAGATACGATATATTAACATTTAAATAAATGAATTTTTATAAATTTGGTAATTGGATAAAACTGAACATGATGAATCGTACTGAGATAATTGTGGTATATAAGAATTTAAATTAACAATAATTTCTAAAATTTGATAAAGATATTTAATGTTATTTGCAATAAATTTATGATATTTTAACATCAATTAGCATCGTTAAAAATAGTATAAAAATATAATTAAAAAAGGAACGAACTTGGACGATTTTGATTTAATTTTTACCTTAATCGGCATATTTTGTGTGTCCACAGTTACTAAAATGTTTTATGATAAAAAAGATGATATTTTTGTTTTTATTGGTTTTATACTATTAATTTTACTCTTCTTACATATGCTAGATATCATGTCATCTCAAAACAGATATTAATTCTTTTAATTGTAGAGCAGTCTTAATATTAAATGAATTTAAAAAGTAATGGTATCAATCTTAATCATTAAGCTGGTGCTATCGAAATTTTTCATTACCTCCTTATTTTTATCTTATCCAATACATCTTGTGGACGAAATGGTTATTTAATCGATTTAATGAATGAATATAGTTTATCTAATCTATCAGAAAATCAACTTAATAAAATTGTTCCTCAGAATGAAAAATAATGATCGCATTTTAATGCCAACAAATAATAACAACATGCTTTTCAGGTTTTTTTACATCCAAATAATTATATTATGAAATTGAAAAATAACTTTTAATAAATTCGACAATTTGAATCGGTTCATTGATGTCAAACCCTGGTAATGCAGTGTCTAACGGCATATCACTGGCAACAGCAATAGTAAATTCATCGATAAAAAGTGGTTTTTCAGTTGTGCTTCGATGACAAATAATTTTAGGGATGATTTCATCTTTAAATCCTTCAATTAATATAATATCTACATCTGAAAACTGGTTGATTAATGTCGACAAGTCAGCTGATTTATTGGGTGTTTCACAAATAAAAGCATAACGATTATTACATGCAACGATAGTTTGCAAAGATCCAGCTTTACGCAATTTATAACTATCTTTTCCGGGAATATCGAGTTCAATATCGTGATGGGCGTGTTTCAATGTAGCCACTTTAAATCCTTGCTCAACCAGCAATGAAATCACCTTTGTTAATAATGTTGTTTTACCACTGCCGCTATACCCTGTAATTCCAATAATTTTTTTTCTATTCATAGACTCTTAACTCTAACGTGTTATATTTAAAAGTAAATATTACATCATTTTATACAAGATTAAAGGTAATGGTATGTACGATTTTTTAAATGATTATAATCAAACAGTTCACCCTAATTTATTAAAAAAATTTATTGATATTAATAATAAAAAGTTGAGTGGTTATGGATTAGATGAATGTTGTAATGAGGCAATAAATAGCATTAGGAAAATATTAAAATCACCGAATGCCGATATACATTTTATGGCTGGAGGAACCATTACTAATTTAACGGTAATTTCTCATATATTAAAACCTTATCAGGCGGTTATTGCTGCTGAAACTGGTCATATTAATGTTCATGAAACCGGAGCGATTGAAGCAACTGGACACAAAGTTGTAACAGTCAAAACTGAAGATGGAAAATTAACTCCTGAAATAATTACCCCCATTTTGGATTTTCATTGTGATGAACATATGGTGCAACCGAAACTGGTTTATATTTCAAATACTACCGAAGTAGGTACCTTATATACAAAACAAGAGTTGAAAAAACTGTACCAATTTTGTCAAAAAAATCATCTTTACCTTTATTTAGATGGAGCACGTTTAGCAATGGCATTGGCAGCTAAAGATAACGATATTACTTTCCCAGATTTAGCTAAATACACCGACGCTTTTTATATTGGTGGAACCAAAGTTGGCGCTTTTGCTGGTGAGGCATTGGTATTTAATAATCTTACAATCAATCATAATTTCCGTTTTAATATGAAACAGAAAGGCGCAATACTAGCAAAAAGTTGGATTGTTGCTGTACAGTTTGAAGCATTAATGGAAAATAATCTTTATGTTTCGCTTGGTAAGCATAGCAATATTATGGCTGAAAAATTAAAAAACTTGTTTGAAACTGAAGGATTAACATTTGCAGCTAAACCACAATCCAACCAACTGTTTGTTAATTTTCCTAATCAACTTGCCAAAAAAATCGTGTCACTGTATACCGTAGATAATCTAGGGCAAATTGATCCAAAACATATTTGCTTACGTTTTTGTACTTCATGGGCAACACAAAAACTTGAAATTGAAAATTTTTCTAAACAGTTAAAGACACTATTTGGAAAGCAATAATGTATTTTTTTGTTTGCATAAATTTATTTTCACCGCAATATAATTTAAATTGAAAATATCGCTAGACTATCTAAGAAAGGGGGTAATGTTCGAAATTACCTTTCACTTTTTAAAAAAACTATAACAATCATATATTTATCCTTTATTTATAGTATGTTATGTTTAAATTCTTCCTTGTATAAATCGACAAAATACCATTTAATGTTCATGACTTGATTGAAACGTTAGCTTTCTCCAGCATTTCCAGAGTATTAATATTAGTAAAACCAGACGGATTTTCACTAAAATCAACAGCGATTGCATTAATTTGCTTAAGAAACAGCATAAGCTTACGATCACCATTGACTAAATATTTATTTAATTGCGGAGCGATCGATTTGTGGATCAATAAAATAGTGGGATGATCATTTTTTCCATCAAAAGGATAAATTGCTTGGTGAGTTGTTGTAAATTTTACTAATCGATCAATAAGATCATCTGGTAAAAAGGGGGTATCACAGCTGACAAATAAATTCCAATCTGTCGTGCTTTTTAACAAACCACTGTAAATTCCTGATAAAGGTCCTAAAAATCCTTTTAAATCATCACAAAAAACTAAATAGCCTAACGAGCTATATTGATCAATGTGTCGATTACAATTAATCATTATAAAATTGACGTGAGGTTTAATACGATCAATAACATGTTGATAAAGCGGTTTTCCTGCTAATAACATTAGACCTTTATCCTTACCATTCATGCGGTTGCTTTGACCTCCAGCTAAAATAATTGCAGTAATTGATAGTTTTTGCATAAATTATTTCTCTTTTACATTGCCAAAAAACAAAATAGCATTACTATATATCAAAGTTATTTTTTAGTCGCAAAATAACATATGTCAGCAGTTTATGAATCTTTCTAAATGCACTGTTTAAATTTAAAGTCGAGTATATAATAGAGGCTTTTTAATATATAGATAGTACTATAAAGATTAACATAAAGTTTTATATCATCACCTTCAACTTAGTTGAATATTTAATAAGGTAGTTATTATGAAATGTCACCGTATAGATGAGTTAATAGAGTTATTACAACCAGCATGGGAAGCGGATTCAGATCTGAATTTATTGCAACTTTTAGATAAATTGGGTAAAGAAGCTGGTTTTGACGGTGACCTACAAGATTTGAGTGATGAAGTGTTAATTTATCATTTAAAAATGCGTAACTCAGATAAAAATGAAGCAATACCTGGGTTGAAAAAAGATTATGAAGATGATTTTAAAACCGCATTGTTAAAAGCCCGCGGAATTATTAAAGAATAAGGAGAATAAATTAAATGAAAAAAACGCTTATTGCTATGGGTATATTATTATTTTCGGTAAATTGTTTTGCGGATAACTCTTCAACAAGTGCAATACCAAAGACATCCCAAAGCGAAACACCTGCAACAACACAGGCACCAATTGAAGAGGGTAAACAATATATTGTGTTACCAACTTACCCATCACCTGAAAAAGAAGTGATTGAATTTTTCTCGTTTAATTGTCCTAGTTGTTTCCGTTTCGAATCAAAATTTCATGGTACAAACCTCATAGCTAAAGCTTTACCAGAAAATATGAAAGTTAAACGCTATCACTTATTAGACTTTGGATCGCTTGCTATGGAATTATCCGAAGCATGGGCGATAGCTAACGTTCTTGGTATAGAAGATAAAGCATCACAGGCACTTTATGATGCAGTACAAAAAGATAGAACAATAAAAACCGCTGATGATATTAAAGCAGTATTTGCTAAATTGGGTGTTGATGCGGAAACTTATGAAAAAACTAAAAATAGTTTTTTAGTGAAAGCATTTATGGTTCAACAAGCTGATGCTATTAAAGAAATGAAACCTTCATCTATTCCTTCTATTATTGTCAATCGTAAATTCTATATTAATTCTTCTGGTCTTGATGCATCAAACGATGCTGCATATATAGCGGATTATGTTAGAGTTGCTACTTTTTTATCCAATTTAGATTCTAATGTTAACGTTGATTCAAAAAAGAAAAAATAATTAAAAGACTCAAGTTTTAGTCATTAGTTAAAAAGCCTTTATATGAAGCAATTCATTAAAGGCTTTTTTTGTAACGATTATGGTTATTCTCTTTCTAAAGCATAAATCGGATCGAGCTTTGCAGCACGTTTGGCAGGAAAATAACCAAAAATAATGCCAATGATACTTGAGCAACTAAAGGCAGCTACAATGGCTATGGAGGAAAAACTCATAGCAAAAGATGTAACTAATGCATTAAAAATAAATCCTACAACAAATGACAACAAAATACCTATTATTCCGCCAGTTAAACATACTAATACTGCTTCAATTAAGAATTGTTGCAAAATGTCACTTGAGCGAGCTCCAACCGCCATACGAACGCCGATCTCTCGTGTTCTTTCAGTGACCGATACTAGCATGATATTCATTACTCCAATACCGCCAACAATAAGTGAAATTAATGCAATGGTTGACACTAATAATGTTAAGACCCAAGCTGAAGAGTTTATTGTTTCACGGATACTATCTGAATTAAAAATGAAAAAGTCTTTTGTGCCATGCCGTTGTAACATGATTCGAGTAACGGCTTGCTCGGCAATCGACAAATCAATATTATCATTAATACGCACTGTAATGCTTTTTAATGAAGTTTGTCCAACCATACGATTGATAACAGTAGTATAAGGTAACCAAACATTTAAACTTTCATTACTACCAAATCCTTGTTGCTGCTTTGAAGCAATGCCGATAATTTTAACTGGTAGCTGACCAACCATTAAAATTTTGCCAATTGGATCTTCATTTGTAAATAATCGCTTAACGGTATTTTCATCGATTACAGCATCTTGTGCCGAATTGTCAATGCTGGTTTGATCAAAAGAGGTGCCTTGTGTAATATCATAACCACGAACAGCAAAAAATTGTTCACCGACACCATTAACTGTTCCGGTTACAGCCAGGTTATTAATTCGGAAATAAACGCTAGTTGATAGATTTGGAGTAGTACTATGAACAAAACTTTGTTGAGCTAAAAAATCAGCATCCGATGATCGTAAAGTTGTAATCTTATCTGCATTACGATCTCCAAAACCATTACCAGCATAAATTTCTAATGTACTTGTTCCCATAGCATTAATATTTGATAATATTTTTTGTTTTGTCCCTTGTCCTAATGCCACCATTGAAACCACAGATGCAATACCAATGATAATACCTAACATTGTTAAAAAGGTTCGTAATCGCTGTGAATACATTGATAAAATTGCCATTTTAAAGGCATCACGAAAACGATAATATTTTGCTAGTAAATTATCTTGTGTTTTAGCTTGTTCAATTTGTTTAACTTGGCGATTGTCGTTAGTTTCTGATTGATAATTAGGATTGATTGAATCTGAAATAATATTGCCATCACTAATTTCAATGATTCGCTGTGCGCTTTGGGCAATATTTGCATCATGTGTGACAATAATAACGGTATGACCTTGGCTGTGCAGTTCGCGCAATATTGTCATAACTTCTAAACCACTTTTACGATCAAGAGCACCAGTTGGTTCATCGGCTAAAATGATTTGTCCACCATTAATTAGAGCACGACCGATACTTACACGTTGTTGTTGCCCACCCGACAACTGATTCGGTTTATTGTGAATTTTATCCCCTAATCCTAAACGAGTTAAAATTTCGGTTGCACGTTTTTGTCTTTTCTCTCCACCAACGCCAGCATAGATAGCAGGAATTTCAACATTTCCTTGAGCAGTCAATGCATTTAATAAATGGTATCGTTGAAAGATAAAACCAAAATGTTCACGACGTAGTTCAGCTAATTCATCAGGCGTTAATTTACTGGTTATTCGACCACTTATCGTATAATTACCACTAGTAGGTTTGTCTAAGCATCCTAAAATATTCATTAAGGTCGATTTACCAGAACCAGATGCTCCAATAATTGACACCATTTCACCAGCATTAATTGTTAAATTTATACTTTTAAGAACTTGCACGGTTGAATCCCCTGCAGGGAATTCACGGATAATATTTTCAAGCTTAATTAGAGGTGTGTTTTTGTTTGTCATATTTAGAATCGCATCCTTGGTGCTTTTGCATTACCTAGAGATGCACCATTAGTGCTACTAACGATAACGGTATCCCCTTCTTTGATACCTGATTTTATCTCGACATTTATATTATTATTAATACCTACTGTGACTTCCCGTTCTTCAATCTCTTTATTTTTATTTATTAGATAAACAATGGCTTTATTTTCTCCTAAACTTTTTTGGAGAGCTTGAGATGGAATCGTCAATACATCTTTTGCAGAAGATAATACAATAAAAACTTGTGCCGTCATGGATATGCGTAAAATATGATCAGGATTATCAACATCAAATAACCCATTATAGTAAATAGCACTTTTCGTTGTTGATGAGCTTGAACTTGTAGTAGTTTCAGTATTAATTGAATCTGGTGCCGGTTCAATTGCGCGTAATGTTAAACCATCAAAACGCTTATTAGGTAGACCTAAAATTGTAAAATAGATTGGCATACCTTTTTTAACATTAATGACATCGGCTTCGGAGATTTGAGCTTCAATCGTCATTTTATCGAGCTGAGCCACTTTTACGATAGTAGGCGCACTTTGTACTGAATTAACGGTCTGACCTTGATCAACGGGAATGGCAACAATCACACCATCAATCGGCGAGCGAATTTTGGTATAGCCTAAATTAACTTTGGCGGTATCTACAGCGACTTGGGCATTTACGATATCTGCATCAAGAGCTGCAATATCGGCTTTAATTGCATCAAGATCGGCCTTTGCCGCATCTAAATCTGATTGAATGCCGACCCCTTTATTAACCAATTTTAATTGTCTGTTGTAGGTCAACTGATAGTTTACCAATTTCGCTTTTTTAGATTTGCGTTGCGCTTCAAAGCTATTAAGGGATGCTTCGGATTGCTTTAAATCATTATTTTGTTTTAGATCATCAATCTCGGCAATCATATCACCTTGTTTAACTTCGTCACCTAATTCAACATAAAGCTTTTTGATTTGTCCTGAAACCTGAGCCCCAACACTTACTTGTTTAAAAGCGCTAATTGTACCGTCTGCTAATACTGATTTTTCAATGTTACCTTTAGTAACGGGTGAAGTAATATAATTAACCGTTGTTTCTGTTGGAAATATAATTAATTTCGCAATATAGAAAATTACGAAAATAATAATTGCTATTAATATGTATTTGATTTTAATTAACTTTAACAATCTCTTTCATCCTTTAAATTTGTTATTTTTGTGATATTGTGTATTTTATCTTAATAAGTTAAATGATATTAATAATTACTCTTAATAAACTGTAATGAATATGAAAATAAATAAAACACTATGAAATATAAAATAATCTAGTTTATTTTTTTCTTAGAAAATGAATAATAAAAATATGTTATTGAATTCATATAAAAAACAGAATATTCTCGTAATAGGTAACCCCTAACCCTAATTTATACATGTAATTAGATAAATTAGTATACCGAAGTCTTTTTCAAAATGCCTGTTTTATTTTATAACATAATGTTTTTTAATGATAAATAAGCAATGACTTATTTAAAAAGTATTTCTGCGTAGGGCTCAGTAAATGTTTTTTTCTAAACAATAAACTAGGTGAGTTAATGCCTTAACTGTACTTGAAATTAGTAGCCATTATTCTTCAGGAAATTCTTTAGCAGAAATCATTAAATTAAGTCAGATAGCAAAAATAACCGTATTGAGAATTTTAGACATATTAAAAAAGACAATATCTCTGCTATCACGCTTTTACTGAAAAATATTTTTCAGTTGGATATCGATTTTTTTAAAACAAATTTCAGCAAAACTAAATGACACCTGCTTCTTAGCGGTCTATCGTGATGGCAGTGCTATGCTTTTGTATAAAGCTGAAGGTGAGCTTGCTGTTAAAACCAACTCACATACTGGTAGTAGCCAAATGCCTTTATATTGTACTGGGCTGGGTAGATTCATTGTTAGCTTATCAACTGTTAGTTGAAATTAATAAAGTTTTAAGTCGTCCATTAGTACAATTTATCAGTAAAACCTTGTCGACCGAGCGCCCATTCATAATAGTATTGCAAAAGTGTAGATTGATGGTTATTCCATGCATGATGAAGAAGGTTTTGTTTGTATTGCATCAGGTATAGTCAATTATAGTAACGAGGTTATAGTAGCTTTAAGAATTGCTGATCTCAGCCATTGAATGCACAATCAAATTGAAAAATACGCTTTTTGTTAAAAGAGACGATAAGCTCAACTTCAAAGCAATTGACGTGTATTTCGACATAACATTAAATTAATCGTGTGTTTCACAAGGAATGATCGCACCAAGATAGTGAATACTCATTGCAGCTAAGTCATGTTATAACTTAATTGCCGCCACAATTTAACCAACGAGTAATATTATTAATGAAGGATGCTGCAATTGTTCGTCATGTGTTCTGATACAAATAATAGTGGTGAAAAAGGTCAAGTTAGTATTGATGTTATGCTAGTGTTTAAAAAAACCGTGAAGATTGGAAATGATTAATGTACCAGGTCCATAAACTTCAGCAATAATACTTGAAAATATTAAAAACATTTTGATTTCGATAAAAAATAATAAAAGCGCTTCTGGTCAGTATTAATTGGATCAATAGCGCTTAAATTTTTTAATTTACTGGATATTTATATTTCATAAATGTAATTGTTAACACTAATTTGGTCGAGTTTTTATACTCAAACATATAGTTAATCTGAAACTTTTTGACAAGAATTGATCTTCTTAAACAGTGATAATGTGATCTTTATTCGGAATTATTGGTGATTGCGCTATAATGACGCCAATTTTTTTCAGTTAATTAAAGATAGCAAAGAGAATGGCATTAAAAATAACCAACAAATGTATTAATTGTGATATGTGTGAGCCTGAGTGCCCTAATGAGGCAATCTCAATGGGCTTTGATACTTATGAAATTGATCCTAACAAATGTACAGAATGTGTTGGCTATTATGATCATTCGACATGTCAGCGTGTTTGCCCAATACAAAATGCTATTATTGCAGATCCAGAGCATGTTGAAACACAGGAAGAACTATTAGCAAAATTTGAACGACTTAAGCACTGATCTTAAGTTAGACTGTCTTAGCTTCTATTCGCAATTCTTTAGGAATTTCAAAAGTGATATTTTCTAAAATACCCTCGGTTTCAATAAGAGATGTGCAACCTAAACCTTTTAAGTGCTCGATAACTTGTTGCACTAAAATATCTGGTGCTGATGCACCAGCGGTTACCCCAATTGTACGTGCATTAATTAACCATTCTTGTTGAATATCCGATGCATAATCGATTAAATAAGCATTTTTACTGTTTCGTCGCGCGAGTTCTGCTAAACGATTTGAGTTTGATGAATTTTTAGATCCGACAACTAAAACAATATCAGCACGTGATGATAACTGTTTAACCGCTTGCTGACGATTGGTTGTGGCGTAGCAAATATCATTTTTACGAGGACTACGAATATTTGGAAAGCGTTGTTTTAGCGCGGCAATAATTTCCGCTGTATCATCAACAGATAAGGTTGTCTGAGTGGTAAAGCAAAGATGATTTTCATTTTTAATTTTTAACTTATTTACATCTTCAGTCGATTCAATTAAATAGATACCACCTTTAGGATTGTTATATTGCCCCATAGTACCATCGACCTCAATATGGCCTGCATGACCGATTAAAATGACTTCTTCACCGCGATAACTTGATCGAGCTACTTCCATATGCACTTTGGTTACTAATGGGCAAGTTGCATCAAAGACGCGCAATTTGCGCTGTTTGGCTTCTTCTCGAACTGCTTTAGATACGCCATGTGCTGAGAAAATAAGAATGGTATTGTCGGGTACATCCCTAATATCTTCGATGAATATGGCGCCTAATTGCTTAAGGCGATTCACCACATAACGATTATGTACCACCTCATGGCGGACATAAACAGGAGCACCAAAAAGTTCAATAGCTCGCTCAACAATTGTAATGGCGCGATCAACACCAGCACAAAATCCACGAGGATTAGCTAAAATTATTTGCATATTACTCAGCAGTCTGTTTCGGTTTTTTACAGTTACAAAAAATAAATAATCCAATGCCTATACAGATAGCGCAGTCTGCAATATTAAAAGTTGGATAGTGCCAATTGCCAAAATTAACATCTAAAAAATCAATCACAAAACCATGGTACAAGCGATCGAATAAGTTACCCAATGCACCACCTAAAATTAGTGATAAGGAAAAATTTTCTAATTTTTTGTGGCGTGAATTACGATAGAGCATATGCATAATTACAACGCTGATAATTAAGGCAATAGCAACAAGCATCTCACGTTGTCCTTCAAAAAAACTAAATGCTGCACCGATATTACGCACATAAGTAATCGAAAAGAACGGTAAAAGATTTACTGATTCAAACAGAGAAAATTTATCAATAATAAAAAATTTGCTTGCAATATCAATTACAAAAACCACAATTGTAACGAGTAACCAGTAAAGTCCATTATCTTTTTTCATATAGTATGCTCATTATTATATTTCCGCCGACAGCTGTCGGCGGTTAAAATATTGAATTGCTATAGATTTTCTTCTATAGCGGTTTTAAATATCAAATTATTGATGCTAGGCGAAATGTCTAACTTCACCTTTACCATTAATATTTTCTTCACAGCGTTTACATAGATGCGTGATTGGATCATTATCGATAGTATAGTGCCAGCAACGCGGGCATTTATCGCCTTGCGCTTTGGTAAGTTCAATTTTTAATCCATTAATATCACTTTGCACGGCATTTTCTGGCGCTGCTTGTAATGGCTTAACATCTGCTTGTGATGTTAATAATACAAAGCGTAATTCGTTTTCTAATTTAGCTAAAGTTGTGGTGATATCTTCATCAGCATAAAGGGTAACCGCCGCTTCAAGAGCCCCTCCTATCACTTTATCATTACGACCTTGCTCAAGCACTTTATTAACTTCACCACGAATCGCTAGAATTTGTGCCCAATATTCACTGTTTAATGTTTCATTGTCTGATAATGTAAACAGTTTTGTGTACCATTCATCTTCAAAAACAAATTCTTGTTTTTCTGTTGCTGGTAGATATTGCCAAATTTCATCTGCAGTGAAGGATAAAATTGGCGCAATCCAACGTACCATCGCTTGTGCAATATGATACAGCGCAGTTTGGCAACTATGACGAGCAATACTATCGCTTTTGGCCGTATATTGACGATCTTTAATGATATCTAAATAGAAAGAACCCATTTCGATTGAGCAAAATTGCATAATACGTTGTACAACTTTATGGAAATCATAGTGCTCATAAGCCTGAATGATTTGATCTTGGGCTTCTTTTGCCATACTCACTGCCCAGCGATCAAGTACCACCATATCTTCTGGTTTAATCATATTTTTGGCTGGTTCGAAACCATTTAAGTTTGCCAGTAAAAAACGTGCGGTATTACGGATACGGCGATAGCTATCCGCAGCGCGTTTAATAATTTCATCTGAGTAGCTCATTTCGCCCGAATAATCGGTAGAAGCAATCCATAAACGTAATATATCGGCACCTAATTTATTCATAACTTCTTGTGGTGTCACAATATTACCGAGTGATTTAGACATCTTACGACCTTGCCCATCAACTACGAAACCGTGAGTTAAGACTTGTTTGTAAGGGGCTTTATTATCAATAGCTGTTGATAACATTAATGATGACATAAACCAACCACGATGTTGATCGGAACCTTCTAAATACATATCGGCTTCGTGTCCTGCAAATTCAGGACGAACACGAACCACTGAATAAAAAGTTGATCCTGAATCAAACCATACATCTAATGTGTCAGGTACTTTACGGTAATCATCGGCATCAGGACCAAGTAGATCTTTAATATCTGCATCCCACCATGCTTGAATGCCATTTTGTTCAACTAATTTCGCTATTTTTTCAATAAGTTTTAAAGTATCTGGATGCAGTTCTTCTGTCTCTTTATGCACAAATAGCGTCATGGGTACGCCCCATGTGCGTTGGCGAGAAATGCACCAGTCTGGACGGTTCGCTACCATAGTTTCAATACGTGCTTGCCCCCAATCTGGGATCCAACGAACTTGTTTGATCTCTTTTAATGATTGAGCACGTAGACCTTGTTTATCCATACTTATAAACCATTGTGGCGTTGCACGGTAGATAACTGGCGTTTTATGTCGCCAGCAGCATGGATAGCTATGTTCAATATTTTCAAAGTGTAGTAACGCATTACGTTCTTTTAATAGTTCCACCACCACTTTATTGGCTTTAAAAACAAATAAACCATCTAAACCAGCACCTGTTCCAGGTAAGTAACAACCATTTCCTCCAACAGGATTAGCCACTTCCAGACCATATTTTTGACCAACAACAAAATCTTCTGCTCCATGACCTGGGGCTGTATGTACTGCGCCAGTACCAGCATCAACCGTAACATGTTCACCAAGGACAACGGGTTCATCAAAATCGAGAAAAGGGTGTTTAAAACGCAATAATTCAAGATCCTCACCATGGCAAGATCCTAAGATTTTCCAATTAGCTATATCAGCACGTTTCATGAACGATTCAACTAATTGTGATGCTAAAATTAAGCATTCTTTATCATTGATTTGTACGAGTTGATATTCCACTATTGCATTAAGTGCAATTCCTCGGCTAGCAGGAAGTGTCCAAGGTGTGGTTGTCCAGATAACTGCATAAATCGTTAAATCTGTATTGATTCCAAATTTATTTGCTACCGCTTGATTGTCGGTTGCTTTGAATTTAACATCAATCGCTGGCGATGATTTATCATAATATTCGACTTCAGCTTCCGCTAACGCAGACATACAATCCGTACACCAATAAACTGGTTTAGCGCCTTTAACTAAATGTCCATTTTGAATCACTTTACCTAATGCACGAATAATATTTGCTTCAGTATCATAGTTCATCGTACGGTATGGATTTTGCCAATCGCCAAGTACACCCATGCGAATAAAATCAGCTTTTTGTAGTTCAACTTGTGAAGCAGCATAATCGCGGCAAATTTGACGAAATTCAGCGGGTGTTACTTTTACACCTGGCTTACCGACTTGTTCTTCTACTTTTTGCTCGATAGGCAAACCATGACAATCCCATCCTGGAATATACGGGGAGTCATAACCACTTAATCCTTTTGATTTGATGATAATGTCTTTAATAATTTTATTGACAGCATGACCAATATGAAGTTTACCGTTTGCATAAGGAGGACCATCATGCAAAATAAAGGCTTTTTTCCCTTTTTTTACTTGGCGGATTTTACGATAAAGCTCTTTATCGTACCAATTTTGCAACATCGCAGGTTCACGTTTAGCAAGATCTCCTCGCATTGGAAACCCAGTTTCCGGTAAATTCAATGTGTTTTTATAATCTGTCATGCTGATTTATTCCAGTTAATTTTGTTGATACTACTTTTTAATTGGTTAATTTTGCCCTGATCTCTTTCGCAGTGCAAATATCTTGTGTTATTTGTTCTTTTAAGTCTGACAATGAATCAAATTTTTTCTCATCACGTAATTTACGAACAAATGTAACGTCTAAATATTGTCCATAAATATCACCTGAAAAGTCAAACAGATTCACCTCTAATATTGCTTTTTTGCCTTGAATTGTGGGTCTTATACCTATGTTGGCTATACCTTCATAATCTTGATTGCTACAGCAATTTTTGATTTTAACCAGATAAACACCTTGTAGCGCTGGTTTTTTGCGGTGCAGATGAATATTGGCTGTGGGAAATCCTAATTGTCTTGCTAAAGCATTGCCATGTATTACGCGCCCCTCAATGGTATATTCACGCCCTAAAAGGCAATGTGCTAATTTAAAATTACTATTGAACAACGCTTCTCGCACCGCAGTGCTACTGATTCTTAAATTATTCCAAACCAGTGTTGGCATACTCTGAATAACAAAGTGGCGGTTATAAGAAAAATGTTGTAAAAAATGAATATCGCCTTTACGTTCATGTCCAAACCGAAAATCATCACCAATAGCAATATATTTGGCATTTAATTTGTTAATTAACCAATCTTGAACAAAAGTATTGGCTGACATATTGGCAAAGGTTTGGGTGAATGGAATTGCAATAATATAGTCGATACCGAGCTTTTCAATTAACATCACTTTTTGTTTAAATGATGTTAATCTTGCAGGCGCTTGCTCTTTACAGAAAAACTCTAATGGCTGAGGTTCAAATAACATAACCACTGTTGGTAAATTTAATTTTTTACCTTGTTCTATTAAATGATTAATTAATTGTTGGTGCCCTAAATGTACACCATCAAAGTTGCCCAATGTTAGTACACATTGAGTAAATTCATTGTTTAAATTACCAATACCGCGGATTATCTTCATTAAAGCGAGTTAATTAATTGTTATGTTTTAACTAAAATAGTAGTCAATTATACCAATCTTTCTTGAAGATGCACGCAATAACAACTGTGCTTTTTATGTTATATATGCAATATTACGCTTATTGAATAAATAACGCGTGATGGTAATATCAAGCTTTAAAGCATTTTTATCACTTTACGTAAATGGACATTGATCATTAAAGAAAAATCACATAATAAAACAATTTGCTATCTTATGATTGTAAATTCTATTGTTGTGCTCATAAAATAAGACACGACTTTCTTTTTATCGTTTAATTGCTATTAATAGTGTTTTAACGCCCTTAAAAATTCTTGCCGGGTGCTTGGATTCGTTTTAAATCCTCCACCTAATGCGGTTGTTGTTGTTAGACTGTTTGAATCTTTAATACCGCGGGCTTTTACGCAATAGTGTGTGGCATCAATTGAAACTGCAACATTAACCGTTCCTAACAGTGTTTGTAGTGCAACCAGAATTTGTTGGGTTAATCTTTCTTGCACTTGGGGGCGTTGTGAAAAAAACTCAACAATCCGATTAATTTTCGATAAACCAATCACTTTATCTTTTGGAATATAAGAAACCGTCGCTTTACCATCTATGGTAACAAAATGGTGTTCACAAACACTCGTTAAAGTAATATCCCGAACAGTAATCATTTCATCAACCTGCATTTTATTTTCAATTAAGGTGATTTTGGGGAAGTTATGATAATTAAGTCCAGAAAAGATTTCATCAACATACATCTTTGCAACACGGTGCGGAGTTTCAGCTAGGCTATCATCACTCAAATCAAGTTCCATGAGTTTCATAATTTCTCGAAAATGTGTTTCGATTTTAGCTTTCCGTTCGCTATTGTTCATATCTAAACGACTCGATGGGGTTTCCAGATTTTTAGCGGCGAGTGCTTCTTTGACTTTTTGCGCAGCAAGACTTAATTCTGTCATCTATTACATACTCAGGCGAAAATAAATGCACTATTATATAACATTTATTGAACAATATACAGTTGTTTACTGGTTTTTTTATACTGAAACGTATAGTTAATCTGAAACTTCTTTACATTATATTATGGTCGTGAATAAGAATATTATGGTTAATTAGGTTATACTATCAGCCATTGACTTGAATAACATTTGGGTAATAGAAATGCCAAACAATACGCCGATCATCTTAATTGATGGATCTTCTTATCTTTACCGAGCTTTTTTTGCATGCCCTCCATTAACTAACGCCCAAGGTGAGCCAACTGGTGCTATTTTTGGTGTGATTAATATGATTCGCAGTTTGATTAATCAATATAATCCTACCCATATTGCGGTGGTCTTTGATGCTAAAGGGGGATCATTTCGTAATGAGATCTATAGCGAATATAAAGCAACACGTGAGGCCATGCCCGAAAATCTTCGCCCGCAAATTGATCCCATTCATACTATTTTGAAAGCAATGGGATTACCATTACTATGCATTGAAGGTGTTGAGGCTGATGATGTTATTGGTACTTTAGCCAGACAAGCTGAACGCGAAAATTTGGAGGTATTAATTAGTACTGGCGATAAAGATATGGCGCAGTTGGTGAGCGATAAAATCACACTAATTAATACAATGAATAATGCTGTGCTTGATCCAAAAGGGGTGATGGATAAATTTGGTGTTCCACCTGAAAAAATTATTGATTATTTAGCTTTAAGAGGCGATTCATCTGATAATATTCCTGGAGTGCCAGGTGTAGGTGAAAAAACGGCACAAAGCTTATTGACTGAATTTACCAGTATTAAAGATATTTATGCGCGCTTAGATGATATTGAAAAATTATCGATCCGTGGTGCAAAATCTTTAAAACAAAAATTGATTGATAATCAAACTGAAGCTGAACTTTCCTATTTGCTTGCTACCATTAAAACTGATGTAAAATTAGATTTTACTAATGAGCAATTGCTTATTTCCGACATTGATGTCAATAAATTGGTCGAATTGTTTTCTTATTATGGTTTTCATCGTTGGCAAAAAGAGTTAATTGCTGGTACGTTCCTAAAACAGCAAAACAATGCTATCGTAGATGTAGATAAAAGTTCATCTTTATTTGTAGAGCAACAACATCCAACTCTAGCACAAAAAAAAGAGACCGATTATCAATGTATATTAACGCATGAGCAACTGGATGATTGGGTTATCAAGTTATCCAATAGTAAGCAATTTGCTTTTGATACTGAAACGGATAATGTTGATCATGTGCATGCTAAATTAGTGGGTATATCGCTGAGTGTTAAACCCTATCAAGCCGCTTATTTACCACTGGCACATCAGTATTTAGGTGTTCCAGAGCAATTACCCTTAACCGATGTGTTAGCCAAATTAAGCCCCGTACTTGAAAATTCAAAGATCAAAAAAATTGCGCAAAATGCTAAATTTGATTATAGCGTATTAGCTAATTATGGTATTAAGGTGAGTGGTATTGCCTATGATACCATGCTTGAATCTTATGTATTAAATAGTACTGAGCGTCATGATATGGATAGTATGGCACATCGTTATCTCAATCATAAAACCATTACTTATGATGAGCTAACCAAAGTAGATAAAAAGAAAGTTACCATTGATGCTATTGAGATAGAAAAAGCGACTCAGTATGCGGCTGAAGATGCGGATATTACTTTGCAACTGCATGAAAAATTGTGGCCAGAACTTGAAAAAGACCAAAAATTAACGAAGCTATTTACTGATATTGAGATGCCATTAGCTATTGTACTGGCTGAAATGGAAAGAACAGGTGTTTTGGTTGATGCAAAGCAATTAAATGCGTACTCTAATGAGTTAGCTAAACAGTTAATTGAAATTGAAGCACAACTGCAATCATTAGCAGGCGAAAAATTTAATCCAGCTTCACCAAAACAGATTCAAGCTATTTTATTTGAGAAACACAATTTACCTGTTTTAAAAAAGACCCCAAAAGGTGATCCTTCAACCAGTGAAGAAGTATTAAGTGAGCTGGCCAACGAATACGAATTACCACGAATGATTTTGTTTTATCGTGGGTTAGCTAAATTGAAAAATACTTATACCGATAAACTACCATTGATGATAAGCCCAATCGATCAGCGTATTCATACTAACTATAATCAAATTGGTACTATCACAGGTCGATTGTCATCCAACGATCCGAATTTACAAAATATCCCAGTACGCAATGAAGAAGGACGCCGTATTCGCCAAGCATTTATTGCACCGAAAGGTTATAAGATCATTTCTGCTGATTATTCACAAATTGAGTTACGTATTATGGCGCATTTATCGCACGATAAAAGTTTACTTAATGCTTTTGCCCATGATAAAGATATTCATCGAGTAACCGCTGGTGAGATTTTAGGTAAAACCGAATCAGAAGTCACCAATGAAGAGCGAAGACGTGCTAAAGCAGTTAATTTTGGTTTAATTTATGGTATGAGTGCTTTTGGTTTATCTAAACAGATCAATATTCCTCGTAAAGAAGCGCAGTTTTATATAGATCGTTATTTTGAACGCTATCCAGGCGTTCAACAATATATGGAACAAACACGCCAACTTGCTGCCGAGCAAGGTTATGTTGAAACCTTGTCTGGTCGCCGTTTGTATCTACCTAAGATTAGATCAACTAACGGTATTGAAAAGCGAGGAGCTGAACGCGCAGCAATTAACGCACCAATGCAAGGTACCGCGGCGGATATTATCAAAACAGCCATGATAAAAATGAGTGAGTGGATAAAAAATCAATCCGCAGGTAATATCAAAATGGTGATGCAGGTACACGATGAATTAGTGTTTGAGGTAAAAGATGCATTTGTTGAACAGTACTGTACAGAAATTAAAAAGATTATGGAAAATTGTTATCAGTTATCCGTACCTTTAGAAGTTGATATAGGAATCGGCAATAACTGGGATGAGGCACATTAATTATTCAAAATACAAAGGTTAAGTATCAATGTTTTATACTCAAACGTATGCTTAACCTCAAACTTTTTTACAACGTTGATCATTAATTCTTTAACATTAACATGACTATTGCCGAAACCTTTTAGCATGTTAGAATAAGCAACTAAAATGAATTTATATCAAAAAGTTATTCTATTAATTTGATATTGACAAAATAAAAGGGCGCAAATGATGACCTTATAGTATCGGCGCTCATTTCTGTTATTATTAGGATTATTTCATGAAAATTAAAACTCGTTTTGCACCTAGCCCAACAGGCTATTTACATGTAGGTGGTGCACGTACAGCGCTTTACTCTTGGCTCTTTACTCGTCATGCAAAAGGTGCGTTTGTATTGCGTATTGAAGATACTGATCTTGAGCGTTCAACACCAGAAGCGATTGAAGCCATCATGGAAGGTATGAATTGGTTAAAATTGTCATGGGATGAAGGTCCTTATTTTCAAACGAAACGTTTTGATCGTTACAATCAAGTTATTGATGAAATGTTAGCTAAAGGTTCGGCTTATCGTTGTTACTGTTCAAAAGAACGTCTTGAAAAATTACGTGAAGAGCAAATGGCGAAAGGTGAAAAAGCGCGTTATGACGGTCATTGTCGGTGTGATGATATTCAAAAACAGCATTCACATACTGAGCCGCATGTTGTTCGTTTTGCTAATCCAGTAGATGGCGTAGTTATTTTTAATGATCTGATTCGTGGTCCAATTGAAATTGCCAATAAAGAGCTTGATGATTTAATCATTCGTCGTACTGATGGTTCTCCGACTTATAATTTTTGCGTCGTTGTGGATGATTGGGATATGGAAATCACTCATGTTATTCGTGGTGAGGATCATATTAATAATACGCCTCGCCAAATTAATATTTTAAAAGCATTAGGTGCACCATTGCCTGAATATGGTCATGTATCAATGATTTTAGGTGACGATGGACAAAAGCTCTCTAAACGTCATGGCGCAGTGAGCGTGATGCAATACCGTGATGATGGTTATTTGCCAGAAGCGTTGCTTAACTATTTAGTTCGTCTTGGTTGGTCTCATGGTGATCAAGAGATATTTTCAGTGCCAGAAATGATTGATTTCTTCTCATTAGATGCAGTGAGTAAATCTGCAAGTGCATTTAATACTGAAAAATTACTTTGGTTAAATCATCATTATATTAATCATTTAGATGCTGATTATGTTGCTCAACATTTAGTTTGGCATATGAATCAACTTGGCTATGATTTATCACAAGGCCCAGATCTGATTACGATTATTAAGTTATTTGGCGAACGTTGCAAAACGCTAAAAGAGATGGCTCAATCATGTGCTTATTGTTATCAAGATTTTACTGATTTTGATGCTGATGCTGCAAAAAAACATCTACGCCCCGTTGCCAAAGAACCATTAGAAAACATCCGAGAAAAAATTGAAGCGATTGCTGATTTTGATTGGGAAATTAAAAAAATCCATCAGGTTATTGAAAAAACAGCTGCGGAGCTTGAAATAGGTATGGGTAAAGTTGGTATGCCACTTCGTGTTGCAGTAACCGGTATTGGTCAATCCCCTTCTGTTGATGCAACGGTATTTGCTGTGGGTAAAAAACGCACGCTAGCAAGAATTGATAAAGCGCTTGCGTATATTAACCAGAGAGAGCAAACATCAGCATAATCATCCTATTATTGCCGGTTGATTCCGGCAATAATTTTAGCTAAGTCGAGAATGAATATGGCTCGTTTAAAAAAACGCTATTGGATTTCACTAAGTATTTTAATGTTTATCATCGTACTTAGTCTGTTTGGCTGGCGTTCTTGGCAAGAATTTAGACAAGAGTACGGATTCTCAATAAACTGGTATGGAGCGCATATTAACCTATCCGGTCTTTCATTTGAACAATTGACGGTTTATAAAGAGTCGCAATTTACTGTTACGGCTAAAGATGTACTGATTTCCTGGTCAAAACTATCAGTCCAAAATCTTAATATTGATTGGCAATTAAGTGACAATAAGATGGTCACTGATAAAACCAAAAATGTCGTTAATGTGACGACTGAAAAGCAAAATCAATCGGAGTTTAGTTATTCGTCGTTGTTAACCATTATTTACTGGTTACCCTCAACGATCCATATTGACTCTTTACGAATTTATGAACAAAATCGTGAGCTTTTTGATGTGGAGATGACAGCAACTAAACAGCAAGAAGCTATTCATTTGGACGTATCGTCGAATAACCAATATGTTGCTAATCTTTCTGCCACTTTACTATTCAATCAAAATGATTTGCGTATTGATATCCAAAATGGTGTTTTAACCACAACTATAAATCAATTTGGTGTACAAAATGGTAAAATATTACTGCCGTTTACGGGTTGGATTACCGATAATCAATTTGAATTCAATAATTCTGGCAATGCCTCAGTAACTATAGAAAAAGCAAATTTGTCGGACGACTTTCAATTTAACCAATTAAATGGAACGTTAACATTTAAAGTACAATCACTCATTCCGATTAAACCTAACCAGATATCAACCACAGCTAAATTAGCCCTTAATAAATTCAATGGTATTTATAAAAATAGTGAAATAAAATCTGCTGCGGGTAATATCTATGTTGATATCAAAAATCAGCAATTTACCATTTCAGTACCATCACTTAATATACAAGAAATCAATATGGGGATTGCTTTACAACAAGTGAAATTATCTGGTAGTTATACAGCGCCATTTAATACACCAAACAAAGGTATAATTATTTGTAAAAAGGCACAAGCAACGATTTTTTCAGGTTCTATATTTCTTCAAGCCAATAAATTGAATTTAGCTAAATTACCCCAACAATTAAATTTAAGGTTAAAACAGATACAATTAAAAGATATTCTTGCCACATATCCTGCTGAAGGACTCGCTGGTGATGGTGCTATTGATGGTTTATTACCCATTACTTTATTATCTGTAAATAACAAAGATGGTGTAACTTTTAAGCCTATAATTAAAAAAGGACAGCTAACCACAACCCACCAAGGCTTTTTACAGTTTGAAAATTCAGCTTTAAAAAATTATGCCAAAAATAATCCTAATATGAAAATACTCACAGATATTATAAAAAATTTTCATTATACTAAACTGGATGGAACGGTTGATTATGCTGATGATGTCGCTAAATTAGGGCTTCATATCCAAGGAAGTAATTTGGATGTTGAAGATGGCAAAGCTGTCAATTTAACTGTAACATTAGAAGAAAATATCGCCAAACTGCTAACGAGTTTACAATTATCGGATCAAATTAGTGAACCAATTCGTAAACGTATTGAAGCGCATTTAAAAAAGGAATCTGCAAAATAAGAGGTCATTTTATGATACGACGAATTATTGCAATATTGGTATTAGGTAGTGTGTTAATGGGATGTTCGCCGACGGTTAAAGTACAAACACCAAGTGAACCTATTAATATTAATTTAAATGTAAAAATCGATCATGAGATTAATATTAAAATGGATAAAGCATTAGATAATATTATTAATAAATCTGGATTATATTAAAAAATAAATTTTTGTTAATGAGTGATTTATGATAAGAAAATAGCAAAGATGGTCAACACATACTAATTGTGAAGCTCAACAATCTTTTGCTACTTTTAAATTTAATAATAAAAAGTATGATTAAGGAGTGTACTATGAGTATCTATAAAAAAGTGACAATAGCTTTATTTACTGCTGTTTTATCTTTTTCTGTATCTGCACTGACTTTGGAACAAGCCATCGATTCACTAAGCCAAGCTAAAGCGCGAGGATTAGTAGGAGAACAGGCAGATGGTTATTTAGGTGTAGTAAAAAATGAAGATAATGCCAGTGAGATTGCAAATTTAATTAATCAAGCTCGTAAAGCACAGTACCAAAAAGTTTCTGCTGAAAGTAACGTTCCATTAAATGAAGTAGAAAATCGAGCTGGTAGTAAAGCGCAAGATAAAACACCAGCAGGTCAATATATAAAGCAACAAGGTCAATGGCAAAAAAAATAATTGTGATCTTTTTGCAATGATAGGAAGAGCATAACGATATTGTACTTTAATTGTGTATCAATAATGTGTATGCTGTTTATTTAGAATTTTGCTCACATTAATTTTTGAAAAGGGCATAATTACCATAACAACAAAATGATATGAATATTTTCATACAGATAGTTAGTTTTTACTTGTAAATTGTATCGCTCAGGCGATTTTAAATGGAGAAAATCAATGTGTTCGATTTTAGGTATTCTTGATATTAAATCAGATCCAGAACAACTACGAACAAAAGCATTAGAACTATCAAGTCTACAACGTCATCGTGGTCCTGATTGGTCTGGTATTTTTGCTTCTGATAAAGCTATTTTAGCTCATGAACGTTTATCAATTGTAGATGTTAATACAGGATCTCAGCCACTTTATAATAAAGATAAAACTTTAGTTTTAGCAGTCAATGGCGAAATTTATAATCATCAAGAACTCCGAAATCAGTACAAAGATCGTTATGAATTTCAAACAGGCTCAGACTGTGAAGTAATCTTAGCCCTTTATCAAGAAAAAGGTATACACTGTCTTGATGACTTACAAGGTATGTTTGCGTTTATTCTTTATGATATTAATAAAGGCACCTATTTTATTGGTCGTGATCATATCGGTATCATTCCGATGTATATGGGACATGATGAAAACGGCACGTTTTACGTTGCATCTGAAATGAAAGCATTGGTTCCGGTTTGTAAAACGATTGAGGCTTTTCCTCCTGGAAGTTACTTATCAAGTACAGAAGGTGAAATTAAAACCTATTACAAACGTGATTGGATGGAATATGATAACGTCAAAGATAATAAGACAGATATCAATGAACTTCGTGTTGCACTAGAAGAGTCTGTTAAAAGCCATCTTATGTCTGATGTACCTTATGGTGTTTTATTATCTGGCGGTCTTGACTCTTCAGTTATCTCAGCAATTACCAAAAAATTCTCAGCGCGCCGTATTGAAGATCATGAAAAATCTGAAGCATGGTGGCCACAGTTGCATTCATTTGCAGTAGGTTTAAAAGGTGCGCCAGATTTGAAAGCCGCGCAAGCTGTTGCAGACCATTTAGGCACTGTTCATCATGAAATTAATTTTACTATTCAAGAAGGTATTGATGCAATTCGTGATGTCATTTATTACATCGAAACTTATGATGTAACCACCATTCGTGCTTCAACGCCAATGTATTTAATGGCGCGTAAGATCAAAGCAATGGGAATAAAAATGGTTCTATCAGGTGAAGGTGCAGATGAAGTATTTGGTGGTTATTTGTATTTTCATAAAGCACCAAGTGCAAAAGAATTCCACGAAGAAACTGTACGTAAATTAGCGGCATTACATATGTACGATTGTGCGCGTGCAAATAAAGCTATGGCAGCTTGGGGTGTTGAGGCTCGGGTACCATTCTTAGATAAAAAATTCTTAGATGTAGCGATGCGCATTAATCCGAAAGATAAAATGTGTGGTAGCAATGGTAAAATGGAAAAACACATTGTCCGTGAAGCGTTTGAGTCCTATTTACCTGCATCAGTCATCTGGCGTCAAAAAGAACAATTCTCTGATGGTGTTGGTTATAGCTGGATTGACACATTAAAAGAGATTGCAGAGAGCAAGATTACGGATCAACAGCTAGAAAATGCAAAATTCCGCTTCCCTTACAATACGCCAACTTCGAAAGAAGCGTACATGTATCGTGAAATTTTTGATGAATTATTCCCAGTAGAAAGTGCTGCCCATTGTGTACCGGGTGGTCCAACCGTTGCTTGTTCAACTGCGAAAGCAATTGAATGGGATGAATCATTTAAAAACTTAAACGATCCATCTGGTCGAGCAGCAGTTGGTGTGCATAATGATGCTTATAAAGAATAATAAGCTTTAATCGCTCTTATTAGGCATAAAAAAACGGGGATATTTCCCCGTTTTTATTACTTGCTTATTAATGATTGTAGAGCTGCTTAATTTTACTAATGCGCTGCGCCTTTAGGTGCACCGATAGGCAAAATAGTACGACCAAATTGTTCGTTAATTACTTCTGCCATTGCTAAATAAATTGCACTTGCACCACAAATAATGCCTTCAAATCCAGCAATATGAATAATATCATGATTACCTGAAATATTTCCAATTGCTAATAGAGCAAATAACAGCGTTAGGCTAGCAAAAACAAATTGTAATACACGATTGCCTTTTAAGGTACCAATAAACATAAAACCAGTAAAAATTCCCCATAAAGCAAGGAAAATACCTACAAATGTTGCATCAGATGGTGCTGTTGCTGGTGAAGTTGGTAAATACCAAATGCCAACTAATACGATCCAAAAGAAACCATAAGAGGTAAATGCTGTTGTTCCAAACGTATTGCCTTTGCGGAATTCTAAAATACCAGCAATAACTTGAGCAAGACCACCATAAAAAATACCCATTGAGACAATTACAGTCATGG
Organism: Gilliamella sp. B2887; assembly: GCF_026537015.1. NCBI lineage: Bacteria > Pseudomonadati > Pseudomonadota > Gammaproteobacteria > Orbales > Orbaceae > Gilliamella > Gilliamella sp. B2887. The sequence goes on from NZ_JAFNMX010000003.1 coordinate 33,836, forward strand.
CAGGAAAAAATCCTGCATTATGAATATTTAATAAAATTGTTGTCATACCAAATCCCATTAAACCTAAAGGGCCAGGATTTGCAAGTTTTGTTTGTTCCATAAAGATCCTATAAATTAAGTTTTATAAAAAGAACGGCAATGATAAGTGGATAAAACTTAGCAATCAAGATATATTAAAAAATTTTTATATTGCCCCTTGATATTAACAATATTGTTCCCATTTATGTGGAAACAAAAAATATTTCTTTGTATAAATTTAAAGCTTGAAAATCAAAATTTAAGACTTATATACAAGAAATAAAATACAGGTTTTGAGGAGAAAAAGATTATGGGTAAAATTATAGGTATTGATTTAGGTACAACAAATTCATGTGTTGCAGTGATGGACAATGGTCAAGCGAAAGTATTAGAAAATGCAGAAGGCGATCGCACAACTCCTTCCATTATTGCTTATACACAAGATGGTGAAATTTTAGTTGGTCAACCAGCAAAACGCCAAGCAGTAACTAATCCACAAAATACATTATTTGCCATTAAACGTTTAATTGGTCGTCGTTTTGAAGATGCTGAAGTACAACGTGATGTGGGTATTATGCCATACAAAATTGTAAAAGCTGATAACGGCGATGCATGGGTTGATGTTAAAGGTCAGAAAATTGCTCCACCACAAATCTCTGCTGAAGTATTAAAGAAAATGAAAAAGACAGCAGAAGATTATCTTGGTGAGCCAGTGACTGAAGCGGTGATCACTGTTCCAGCTTATTTCAATGATGCTCAACGTCAAGCAACAAAAGATGCTGGTCGAATTGCCGGTTTAGATGTTAAACGTATTATTAACGAGCCAACAGCAGCAGCGCTTGCTTATGGTTTAGATAAAGATGTGGGGAACCGCACAATCGCAGTATACGACCTTGGTGGTGGTACATTTGATATTTCAATTATCGAAATTGATGATGTTGATGGTGAAAAAACATTTGAAGTATTAGCAACAAATGGTGATACTCACTTAGGTGGTGAAGATTTTGACTCTCGCTTAATTAACTATTTAGTTGATGAATTTAAACGTGAACAAGGTTTCGATCTTAAAAATGATCCACTTGCAATGCAACGTTTAAAAGAAGCGGCTGAAAAAGCGAAAATTGAATTATCATCAGCACAACAAACTGATATCAACTTACCATATATCACTGCTGATGCGACTGGACCAAAACATTTAAATATTAAAGTAACTCGTGCAAAACTTGAATCTTTAGTAGAAGATTTAGTTAAACGTTCAATGGAACCAGTTAAAACTGCGTTACAAGATGCTGGTCTATCTGTCTCTGATATTAAAGATGTAATTTTAGTTGGCGGTCAAACACGTATGCCAATGGTGCAAAAAGCAGTTGCTGACTTCTTTGGTAAAGAACCACGTAAAGATGTAAACCCTGACGAAGCAGTTGCGGTGGGTGCGGCAGTACAAGGTGGCGTGCTTGGTGGTGATGTTAAAGACGTATTATTACTTGACGTAACTCCATTGTCGCTTGGTATTGAAACGATGGGTGGTGTAATGACTACCTTAATTGAGAAAAACACAACTATCCCAACTAAACATAGTCAAGTGTTCTCAACAGCGGAAGATAATCAATCAGCAGTAACTATTCATGTATTACAAGGTGAACGTAAACGCGCTAGTGATAATAAATCATTAGGTCAATTTAACCTTGATGGTATTCAAGCTGCACCTCGTGGTATGCCACAAATTGAAGTAACTTTTGATATTGATGCTGATGGTATCTTACATGTATCAGCGAAAGATAAAAATACCGGTCGTGAACAAAATATTACTATTAAGGCATCTTCTGGTTTAAGTGAAGAAGAGATCCAAAAAATGGTAAATGATGCTGAAGCAAATGCCGATGCTGACCGTAAGTTTGAAGAATTAGCTCAAGTGCGTAATCAAGCCGATCATCTTGTTCACTCAACTCGTAAAAAAGTGACAGAAGCTGGTGATCAATTATCAGCAGATGATAAAAAAGCAATCGAAGATGCAGTAAGCGCTTTAGAAGTTGCCGCTCGCGGCGAAGATAAAGCCGAAATTGAAGCAAAAATTAATGCGTTGATGGAAGCATCTAAAAAATTGCTTGAATTAGAACAACAACAAGCTCAAAGTGACCAATCTGCAAACCAAACAAACAGCGGTTCTGCGGCGCAAGATGATGTTGTTGATGCTGATTTCAAAGAAGTTGATGACGAGAAAAAATAATAAGCATTAATAAAGATGTTTTTTAATGAGTTATTTCAACGAGTTTTAAACATGTAACACATTAAACGGGCGCGAGGTAACTCAAGCCCGTTTAGTTGTTTATGTAATGATAAAAATAAAGGTTAATTATGGCGAAGAAAGATTATTATGAAATATTAGGCGTAAGCAAAACAGCCACTGAAAGTGAAATAAAAAAAGCCTATAAACGCCTAGCCATGAAATATCATCCTGACAAGAATCAGGATAATAAAGCCGAAGCTGAATCAAAATTTAAAGAAGTCAAAGAAGCATATGAAATTTTGACCGATGCCCAAAAGAAAGCTGCTTATGATCAATATGGACATGCAGCGTTTGAACAAGGTGGCGGTGCTGGAGCTGGTGGATTTGGCGGTTTCAGTGGTTTTGGTGGTGGTGCATTTGATGACCTATTTAGTGACTTCTTCGGTGGTGGGCGTGGACGCGGTCAAACCGCATCTCGAGGTGCAGATCTTCAATATAATATTACATTAACACTTGAAGAAGCGGCTAACGGTGTTAGCAAAGAAATTAAAGTACCAACTTGGGTCACATGTGATACTTGTCATGGGCAAGGTACTGAAAAGTCATCTGATGTAGTTACTTGTGATACCTGTCATGGTGCTGGCGTTGTCCAAATGCGTCAAGGATTTTTTGCTGTACAACAAGAATGCCCAACCTGCCATGGTCGTGGTAAAGTTGTTAAAAATCCATGTAAGAAGTGTCATGGTGAAGGTCGTGTACAAAAAAATAAAACACTATCAGTTACTATTCCAGCTGGTGTTGATACTGGTAATCGAATTCGACTTGCTGGTGAAGGTGAAGCTGGTTTAAATGGTGCTCCAGCTGGTGATTTATATGTTCAAGTACAAATCAAACAGCATGCGATTTTTGAACGTGATGGCACTAATTTACATTGTGAAATACCAATTAATATTGTTTTAGCGTCACTTGGTGGTGAAGTTGAGGTTCCAACCCTTAACGGTAAAGTAAGTTTAACTATTCCAGCCGAGACACAAACAGGCAAAATGTTCCGATTACGTGGTAAAGGTATTAAATCCTTACGTAGTAGTTCGGTTGGTGATCTTTACTGTCATGTAGTAGTTGAAACACCAGTTAACTTAACCAGTAAACAAAAAGAACTATTGAAAGAGTTAGGTGAAAGTTTTAAAGCAGATAAAAGCTCCAAACATAGTCCGAAAGAAAAAAACTTTTTTGATAAAGTGAAAAAGTTTTTTGGTTAATATTAATTAATAATAATAAAATCGAGCCACTAAGGCTTGATTTTGTTATTATTCTCATGTTGATTGTAAATTTTAATTTCTTTTTTCTTCTATACATCAAATATTCAAAATTTTCACTAAACTCAACTTGTCGTTATTATTTTTTGCGTTAGTTGGTTTCGTTTTATTTCCAGTAAATGTTAGAGAACTCTACAAGCATTTGGTAGGCTTATTTATCTAATATTATGGTGAAACAGACATACATGACCAATACCTATAATTACTGAATTGGTCAGGATAAAAAATTTAACTTGCTTATATAAATATTAATTATATGGAGGATTGGGTATTTTCACATTAATTTATTTATTAGGTTAAATCAATTGATTATGATGATTATTTTTGAAACGCTTATTTGTGGTGATCAATCTTATCAATTCGTTTTGATCAAATAATAGGGATGTTTGATTATGGACTTACAATTAAAAATATTAAAATGTTTAATATTGATATAAGTAAATTATTTTTTCATAAAAAAAAGGATAATTTTTAATTATCCTTTTTATGCTAATTATTATTAGGTTTAAAACATATTGATACTAATTACATTTTTGTAGTAAAAGTACGGGCAATAACATCACGTTGTTGTTCTGCTGTTAAAGAATTAAAACGTACAGCATAACCAGAAACACGGATAGTTAATTGTGGATATTTTTCAGGGTGTTTTACTGCATCTTCCAAAGTTTCACGACGAAGAACATTAACATTCAAATGTTGACCACCTTCAACTTTGATTGTTGGTGCTACATCTAAAGGTACTTCACGATATTCAAATTGACCAAGTTCAGCAGTTGGAATAATTTGATCTTCTTTATAAACAGATTTAGCAGCTACACAACGTGCTTCTTTAGTTGAATCATCTAATAACCAAAAAGAGTTAAGTAGTGCAGCATTGTCAGCTTTAGTAATTTGGATACCTGTAATCATTTTTAAATCCTCCTAACGGGCCTTATTGCCCTTATCTATTGTGAGTTAATATAGCACTTTCATAATTTGATTAAAGTCAAAATAAGCTATCAATTCAATAAGTAATACCTTTGGTTATTTTTTTTGCTTTAATTGCAATGCTTGTAAGCAACTCTTTAAATTTTTTAAAATTTATTGGTTAATTTATATGGATCTTTTTTTAAGAAAATTTAAAAAACACTTTGATAAGTAAAACACCAAAAATTAATTTGATCAATAAGAGATATAAATATGATCAGCTTAAAATTTAATCTCTTCTTGATTCATACATAATAAGTAATGACACTAAGTGTAAAAGCAAATTTAAATACCTTACCAAAAACTCATTATTACTTAGACAATGATATCTTGATGAACTAAAACACCATTATGGGCATTTTATATCAATCACCTGAGCAGTCGTACCTTCTGCCTTTGAATAAATTTTAAGACTTATACCTCAGCAGTGCAGATTAAACAGATTCATTTACTGGCAGCTTGGTATAATTGAATAAATATAATCACATCTGGTTTTTACCTAAATTCAACTTTCCGTCGGTTCCACCAGAAAAAATGATGGCTGGTCACGATAATCTGGTTTGGCATGCTAACAAATAAACTTCAATCTTGAGACGACAAAACGAGTTAAAAATAATTAATGCTTCAGCTTTCTCAAGACCTCCTATTAATGAAATAGCCACTCTTGGATTCGTCATATAAAAACTCACCATTTTGGTATGAGCTGCTTAGCTTATGGTGTCATTTTTATGACCCTTTAAGTGATATTCATATACTGTTGATTATTGTATCGGCGATAGCGGGATTAGGTCGAAGGGGGGATCAACTATATTCCTTGTAATATCCATACTTACATTTCTGATGTCGATGAAATTATTACCGGTAAACGTCGAGAAGGAATTTTTGCAGAAGTAATGATCTTCACACGGAAAGCTTCTCAAGCAGGGGCAGTAATGCTAATTGTCATTTGTTTGCAAAACTCAGGATTTGTTAAAGGACATAATGAGCAACCACTAGGGGTATCACAAACTATTTTAATCTTATTAATCGTTAGCACTATTTTTGTTTTAACTTTAGGTTTTTTAATTTCATTAAAATTTAAACTGGATTTGAAAACTCACAAAATATTAATTGATGAAATTAATAATATAAAAAAATTGGAACAAATTCAGAAAAAAGAATAAGTGATAAAGGAAAACCCATTATCGAAATGTTGACTGCAATGCCTGTTACCGAACTTTGGGGCAAAATAAATGAGTATTAGCTGTTTTATATAAATTTATAAAAGGATGAGAAAGATGCAAATATTTCCTGTAAAACATAGTAAATTGCTCTGTAAACCCGAGTATTTAGTTTCTAAATCTGAATTACAAAAATTGATTCAAAACATTATTAATAATTTAATTAATATAAAAGATGAAACAGGTGAATTTTTATTGCGACTGGATGATGGACAGGTTATTGATACTAAAGATTGGGATGGATGGGTATGGACCCATGGCATCGGTCTTTATGGTATGCATCAATTTTATCAACAGACTGGCGATAAGGTTACGTTAGAAATTATTGATAATTGGTTTGAACAGCGTTTGTCTGAAGGAACATCAACTAAAAATTCTGTTTTTTTGCCTTATTTAGAGAGTTGGACTGATTGGGTGATGTATGATATGCCTTGAACTAAATTTAGAGATTTACAACATATTGTTTATAATAATGAAAATCATCAACAACTTTGGGATGATACTTTGATGATGAGTGTATTACCAATTGTTAAAATTGGTAATACACTCAATAAATCTGAATATATTCAAGAAGCAATTTATCAAATATTGATTCATATTCAATATTTAATGGATCGTCAGACAGGTCTTTAGTTTCATGGTTGGACCTTTGACGGTAATCATCATTTTGTTAAAGCAAAATGGGCAAGGGGAAACAGTTGGTTGATCATAGTGATCCCGGAATTTATCGAACTACTTGATCTTCAGAAAAGATCCGATTCGTAAAATGCTTATTGAAATTTTAAATGCTCAAGTTGAAGCATTAGCCTAATATCAAGATGAAAGTGGTTTATGGCATACTATTATTGATGATACTACCTCATATTTGGAAACATCAGCAACAGCAGGTTTTGCTTATGGAATATTAAAATCAATTAGAAAACGCTATATATCGTATGATTATAAAATTATTGCTAAAAAAGCGATTAAAGGTGTGATGGCTAACATTAATGATGAAGGTAAACTCTTAAATGTCTCATTTGGAACGGCAATGGGTAACGATCTGGAGTATTATAAAAATATTCCACTAACATCCATGCCTAAAATTGATTAGCAATAGGTTTATTATGATTTTTAGGTATAATTAATACAACCATTAAATAATGTTGTTAAGCCACAAAAGAATATAGGTATTGTATGACGAATCAATTAACCTGGCATGATGTCATCGGTTCTGAAAAAGAAAAACCTTATTTTCAACAGATAATGCAATTTGTAGCATCGCAACGTGCTGAAGGAAAGATTATTTACCCTCCTAAGCACGATGTTTTTAATGCTTTTCGTTTTACTCCATTTAATGAAATCAAAGTTGTGATTTTAGGGCAAGATCCTTATCATGGTCCTAATCAAGCACATGGGCTTTCATTTTCAGTGTTACCAGGTATAAAACCACCGCCTTCTTTATTAAATATTTATAAAGAACTGTCTACTGATATTGAAGGATTTAACATTCCTTCTCATGGATACCTTGCCTCTTGGGCAAGTCAAGGCGTATTATTGTTGAACAATGTATTGACTGTAGAAGCAGGGCAAGCTCATTCACACGCTAAAATAGGTTGGGAAACATTTACCGATCACGTAATTGCTGCAATCGATCAATATCTTGAAGGGGTGGTTTTTTTGTTGTGGGGATCACCTGCGCAAAAGAAAGGACAGTTTATTGATCGTCAAAAACATCATGTATTAACTTCAGTTCATCCATCCCCTTTGTCTGCTCATCGTGGTTTTTTAGGATGTAAGCATTTTTCAAAAGCGAATGATCTTATTCGGCAACAAGGTAAAACACCAATAGATTGGCAACCGAAGCTTCCGGAAAACATTAATGTGTAGTATGAAAAAACGCCGTACAGGTTTGCAAGAAATAGCGGATTTTATAGGTATTAGTAAAATGACGGTAAGCCGTTTTTTACGTGATCCTAATCTTGTATCAAAACCACTTCAGTTGCAAATATCCGCGGCAATAGATGAACTTGGTTATATCCCTAATAAAGCGCCGGATATGCTGTCTAATGCAAAAAGTAATGCAATTGGTGTATTACTACCATCATTAACCAATCAGGTGTTTGCTGATGTATTAAAAGGTATCGAACTTGTAACAGACAAATATGGTTATCAAACCATGATTGCGCATACAGGATATAATCCGGAAAAAGAAGAAATGCGGTTACGGTCGTTACTAGCTTATAATATTGATGGATTAATATTAACTGAACGTACTCATACCGCTGCAACACGAAAAATGATTGAAATATCGGGCGTGCCCGTTGTTGAAATTATGGACAGTGTTTCGCCTTGCATTGATATGGCTGTGGGTTTTGATAATTATGGGGTAACTAAAAATATGGTCAATTGTATGATTAAAAAAGGGTATAAACATATTGCTTATTTTAGTGCTCGTCAGGATGATAGAAGTATTATTCGCCAGCAAGGTTATGAACAAGCTATGCAAGAAGCTGGGCTTTTTGCCAAAACTTTTGCAACAAAAAAATCTTCATCTTACTCATTAGGTAAGCAATTACTTCATCAAGCATTGAAAGAGTATCCACAAATTGATGGTGTTTTTAGTACTAATGATGATTTAGCGCTCGGGGTATTGTTTGAATGTCAACGATTGGACATAAAAGTACCTAAACAATTGGCTATTGCGGGTTTCCATGGGCACGATGTTGGACAAGTTGTCACGCCAAAATTAGCTTCTATTTTGACACCGAGGATGAAAATTGGTCAGAAATCAGCAGAAATGTTATTACAATGTATTAATGGTGAGCAGATTGATCAGAATGTAATTGATTTGCCAGTTGAGTATTTAAACGGCGAAAGCATTTGATAATATAGCTGATGCATAAACTAACCTCATTATTTTAAAATAATCAGGTTAGTGTCCATGAGTTATTTATAACTCTTTAGGATATTGACCAAATCGGTTAAGTCCGGGTGTTGAATCCATTAAGAAAAAGATGAATAATATAATATTGCCAAATGGAACAAGCTGTAGCAGTAACCACCAACCTGATTTGTCTGTATCATGTAAACGTCGTACTGACACAGCCAAAGTAGGGAGTGTTGTTGCTAACAAAAATATGGTTGTTATATTTAAGTCTAGTCCCAACGACTTATCAAGTATTATTGTAAAAAAGGAGGCAATAAGAATAAATAACATATACATCCAATACTCTTTTCGACGTGCTCTTCCTTTAAAATTTATGTAATTTTTTGTAATACAATCAATAAACCAGCCCATTTTTTATCATCCTTGTTAATTTAATTAAAAAAAAATCCTATTGATTTGATATTTTAATAAAAAAAAATTGAAAATAAAACTGATTTTTATCATTAAAATTTCTTTTTTTTATTATATTACTAATAGTTATGTTATCAGAACTGTTGTTGATTTCAGGTTTTCATAAAGTCAGATTTATGTTAGAATTATCGCTCAGTGGTTATTTATACCTACTAATTTATCTTCAAAGAATAACACTGAGGCCCCCATGAAAATTGTTGAAGTAAAACACCCTCTTGTACGTCATAAAATCGGCTTAATGCGTGAAAGTGATATTAGCACAAAAGATTTCCGTGACCTTGCCAGTGAAGTAGGCAGCTTATTAACTTATGAAGCAACGGCAAATCTACCGACCGAAACTGTAACCATAGAAGGTTGGTGTGGTCCAGTTCAGGTAGAACGCATTAAAGGCAAAAAAATTACTGTAGTGCCAATTTTGCGTGCAGGTTTAGGTATGATGGATGGTGTATTGGAACATGTACCTAGTGCAAGAATTAGCGTCGTTGGTTTTTATCGTAATGAGGAAACTCTTGAACCTGTGCCTTATTTCCAAAAATTAACTTCTGATATTGAAGAACGAATGGCTTTGGTTGTTGATCCAATGCTTGCAACCGGTGGTTCAATGGTTGCAACTATTGATCTGCTTAAGAAAGCGGGTTGTAAAAATATCAAAGTATTGGTTTTAGTTGCTGCTCCAGAAGGAATTAAAACGCTTGAGCAGGCGCATCCAGATGTGGAACTTTATACCGCTTCAATTGATGAAAGATTGAATGATAAAGGCTACATCTTACCTGGGCTTGGTGATGCCGGAGACAAGATATTTGGCACCAAATAAAATTTCAAATTTTAGACCGGTTTATCCGGTTTTTTTATGCCTGTTAATTAATTATCAAATTCTTTATGAGCTACAGATTAAGTTGAAAAGGAGATTGTCAACGTGGTAAAAATCACAATAGATGAAGTAAAGCATGATGCCCCTCTGTCTAAATTTTCATGGCAGGATATTTTCACTGGTGCTCAAATGTTATTTGTCGCATTTGGTGCATTAGTTTTAGTTCCTTTATTAACTGGATTAAACCCCAATGTCGCACTTTTTACAGCTGGTGTTGGAACGTTATTGTTTCAACTTACTACTAAAGGAAAAGTACCAGTATTTTTAGCTTCTTCCTTTGCTTTTATTGCGCCGATTTCTTTTGGTGTAGCACAGTGGGGAATACCGGCAACGCTAGGAGGTTTAGTTGCTGCCGGTTTTGTGTTTATGTTTTTTGCTTTTTTAGTAAAAATTAACGGAAATAATGTCATTAATCGAATTTTACCACCAGTGGTGACGGGTCCTATTATTATGGTTATTGGATTATCGCTGGCCCCTGTTGCTGTCGGCATGGCAATGGGTAAAGATAGTGGCTTAATGGCTGAAAATTATCAGTTAATTATTATTTCAATGGCATCACTAATCACTACCTTAGCTATGGCGATTTGGGCAAAAGGTTTTTTTAAATTAGTGCCTATTATTGCCGGTATCATCGTAGGGTATGTATTTTCCTGCTTATTTGGTATTGTCAATTTTCAACCTGTTATTGATGCTCCTTGGTTTAAAGTTCCTGATTTCACGTTTCCAACATTTCAATGGCAGTCTATTTTATATATGATTCCAATTGTTATCGCACCAACTATCGAACATGTAGGTGATATTATGGCAATTAGTTCTGTTACTGGTAAAGATTATACCCGTGAACCCGGCTTACAACGTACTTTGTTAGGTGATGGATTGGCAACTTCTACTGCTGGATTTTTTGGAGGTCCACCTTGTATTACTTACGCTGAAGTTATTGGTGCAGTAACATTAACTCGTAATTTTAAAACAAGAGTGATGACGTGGGCTGCAATTTGGGCGATTTTAATGTCTTTTGTTGGAAAGATTGGCGCTTTTTTAAGCTCTATTCCAACAGTAGTTATGGGGGGCATTATGGTACTCTTGTTTGGATCAATTGCATCGGTAGGCATTAATATTTTAGTCAAACATAAAGTGGATTTATCCGTTTCCCGTAATATGTGTATTGTTTCGTTAGTTTTAGTCTTTGGTATTGGTGGAATGATTTTTGATTTTGGCTCGTATGCCCTTCAAGGAATTAGCTTGTGTGGCATTTTAGCTATCGTATTAAATTTAATTTTACCTCATCACACTAAACCAACCAATGTTGGTTAATCTAAATTAATAGACCGTTTATGAAGAACATCATGAACGGTTATTCTTTTTTCTTATAACAGACTATTTTATTAATATCGCCGTGACTTTATGTCAGTGATGACTTTCTTTTAAAAAGTTTAAGTCTTCGATAAAGATCTTTAGTTAAACTTTTTCTTTTATTATTAAAAAATAACTTAATCAATATTGATTAGGAACGTTAACCATGGTTTTTAATAGATGAATTAGCAAATTTAATTATTATGATTAATTATTGACTCATTGATTTTAAAGATAATGGTTAAAAGGCTGTAAGCATGATTTGTGAAGTTTTGAGTTAGTATGATTAATTGTATTTTACTTTAATTTAATTGATTACTGTGAACAAAAACATTTAACGTAATTATATGATTTTAATTAAATGGGAAACAGTTGAATAAAGGTAATATCCATTAATTTTTATTAGAATAAATCTTGTAAAAAAGTTTGAGGTTAACTATACGTTTGAGTATAAAACCTCACTTATTATAAAATAAGTGAGGTTTATTAAAGTAAAAAATTCTATTTTATTGGGCGCATGGTCGGGAATAGAATTACGTCACGAATGGTATGGCTGTTAGTAAATAACATCACAGTACGATCGATACCAATACCGAGTCCTGCCGTTGGCGGTAAACCATGTTCAAGTGCTGTGATATAATCATCATCATAAAACATCGCTTCATCATCTCCTGCATCTTTTTGTGATACTTGATCAGCAAAACGTTGTGCTTGATCTTCAGCATCATTAAGTTCTGAAAAGCCGTTACCAATTTCACGTCCACCAATAAAGAATTCAAAGCGGTCTGTTACAAACGGGTTTTCATCGTTTCGACGAGCAAGTGGTGAGACTTCTGCCGGGTATTCGGTGATAAATGTTGGTTGAATAAGGTTAGCTTCAGCCACTTCTTCAAATATTTCAGTTACCACTCGACCAAGTCCCCAGCCTTTTTCCACTTTGATTCCTACGGCTTTTGCAATCGCACAGGCTTTGTCAAAATCATCTAAATCAGCATTGTTAGTTTCTGGACGATAATGGCAGATTGCTTCACGCATGGTCATTTTGATAAATGGTTTGCCGAAATCAAAAGTGTGTTCGCCATATTGCACTACTGCATTCCCCGTCACGGCAATGGCTAAACGACGGAATAACGCTTCAGTTAATACAATCAAATCTTTATAATCGGCATAAGCCATGTACATTTCCATCATGGTAAATTCAGGATTATGTCTTGGCGATACCCCTTCGTTTCGGAAATTGCGGTTGATTTCAAATACACGCTCAAATCCACCTACCACTAGACGTTTTAAGTAAAGTTCTGGCGCAATTCGTAAATACATGTCTAGATCAAGCGCATTATGGTGCGTAATAAATGGTTTGGCTGATGCACCACCTGGGATGACTTGCATCATCGGGGTTTCAACTTCCATAAAGTGGTTTTCTAACATGAAGTTACGAATTTCAGTTACCACTTTTGAGCGCGCAATAAAGGTGTCACGTGATTGTTGATTAGTAATTAAATCAAGGTAACGTTGACGATAGCGCATTTCTTGATCTGCTAAGCCGTGGAATTTATCGGGTAATGGGCGTAATGCTTTTGTTAGTAGGCGGATTTCTTCACAGTGGATTGATAGTTCACCTGTTTTGGTTTTGAATAAGTAGCCTTTAGCACCAACGATGTCACCAAGATCCCATTTTTTGAATTGTTCATTATAAAAGTTTTCAGGTAGATCATCACGAGTAACATAAAGTTGGATTTGCCCTGCAACATCTTGTAATGATACAAATGAGGCTTTACCCATAATACGGCGCATCATCATTCGACCCGCAACGGTTACAATAATTTTATTTTCAATTAATTCTTCGTTAGTTTTATCATCATACAATTTATGAAGATCGCTTGAAATTGCGTCACGGCGAAAGTCATTAGGGAAAGCAATACCTTGCTCACGAATATGTGCAAGCTTTTCACGACGTATTGTAAGCTCGTTATTTAACTCTTCAATAGGGTTTTGTTGCTCTTGCTGTGTTGACATAATTTTACCTTTTCTTTATCACCAAGCAGGGTTATAAACCTGCTTTTAAGCTTTCTTCAATAAATTGATCTAAATCACCGTCTAAAACGGCTTGGGTATTGCGTGTTTCTACACCAGTACGTAAATCTTTAATCCTTGAGTCATCAAGGACATATGAACGAATTTGACTGCCCCAACCGATATCGGATTTATTGTCTTCCATCTGCTGTTTTTCTGCATTTTTTTTCTGCATTTCAAGCTCATACAATTTAGCTTTTAACTGCTTCATGGCTTGATCTTTATTACTGTGCTGAGAACGATTATTTTGACATTGTGTTACTATGCCAGTTGGAATATGTGTAATGCGTACCGCTGATTCAGTTCTATTAACATGCTGACCACCCGCACCGGATGCACGATAAACATCAATACGGAGATCGGTAGGGTTGATATCAATATCAATATTATCATCAATTTCAGGGTAGACAAAGACTGATGCAAATGATGTATGACGGCGGTTACCTGAATCAAATGGACTTTTACGTACTAAGCGGTGAACTCCTGTTTCGGTGCGCAACCAACCATAAGCATAATCGCTAGATACCTTAATTGTCGCTGATTTTATACCAGCAACATCACCATCGGATACTTCCATTACTTCGGTTGTGAAACCTTTTGATTCGGCCCAGCGCAAATACATTCTGAGTAGCATTTCTGCCCAATCTTGTGCTTCAGTACCACCTGAACCCGATTGGATATCCAAATAACAGTCAGCACTATCATAATCACCTGAAAACATACGGCGGAATTCAAGCCCGGCTAGTTTTTTTTCTAATTGTTCAAGTTCTAAATTGGCTTCATCAAAAGTGTCTTGATCTTCAGCTTCAACAGCAAGCTCAAGCAAGCCTTCGACATCGTCAAGCCCTTGCTCTAATGAATTAATGGTATTAATGATATCTTCAAGTGTTACTCGTTCTTTACCTAAAGCTTGTGCTTTTTCAGGATTTGCCCAGACTTCAGATTGCTCTAATTCGGCGTTGACTTCTTCTAGTCGTTCTTTTTTTAGATCATAGTCAAAGATACCCCCGAATCACAGCACTGCGTTCGGTAAGTTCTGCTATTTTTGATTTAACCGGATTAATTTCAAACATGTTTTAAATTGGATACTCAGTTTATGATTTTTAGATAAGCTTTCATTGTAGCGGATTTAAGTATAATTTAGCAATTACCAATTTAGGCTTGGTGTATGGTGATTCAATAATTTTATCCAACAAAGTGGAAGATAAAATAACATTATCAAAAAGAAGTGAACATGAATAAAAAACAGTTCAAGTTCTAACAATGAGTTAATCGTGATATCGGCACAATAGTAAAGAATCATTACTAAAAACTCATAATGACGCGAGAGGCGTCATTATGAAGTAATTTGGATAAAATGATCGATAAAAATTATTTTTTAGCTTCTGCGTATAACTCAGCAACTTTATCCCAATTAATGACATTCCAAAATGCACCAATGTAATCGGCACGACGGTTTTGATATTTTAAATAGTAAGCATGTTCCCAAACGTCAAGAGCCAAAATTGGTGTGCCAGATACACCAGCAAATTTTTCACCCATAATTGGTGAATCTTGGTTAGCCGTAGAAACAACCTCAAGCTTACCATTCTTGAGTACTAACCAAGCCCAACCTGAACCAAAGCGGGTTGCTGCAGCAGCAGAAAATTTCTCTTTAAAAGCATCAATTGAACCAAAATCTTTTTCAATGGCCGTTTTCAACTCACCTTTGAGTTCAGTTCCGACTTTTAACAACTCCCAGAACAAAGTGTGATTAACATGACCACCAACGTTGTTTTTAAGACCGGTAACTTTGTCAGATGGGACTTTATCTAGATTTTTTAGTAAAGTTTCAGGACAAAAATCTTTAACTTCAGTAGGTAACGATTCTAATAAAGCGTTAGCATTGTTTACATAAGTTTGATGATGTTTATCATGATGAAGATGCATGGTTTCAGTATCAATATAAGGCTCTAAAGCATCATAAGCATAGGGTAGAGGGGGTAATGTATAAGCCATGAAATTGCTCCTTTCATTTATTGAGTTTTTTTAACTTTTTATGCTAAAAGTATACGAGCTATTACTGGTGTCCACAAACTATTATTTAGATAGTTCATGACTATCTAAGCAATAGCTATATTTTTAAACACAGTACAACGTTTGAATTAAAGCAAAAAAGATTTAAATCATCTACATTAATTTTAAATCAAACTGATTTTTATTAATGATAATAGATAAAAGCATTATCATTACCGGATTTTATAAGTGGTTTTTTTTTAACGTTGTTCATCAACTCGATAGAGCTTGAATGGCTAGATTGAAAAGCGTCGATTCAGTTTAGTGATAAGGCCATCAAGTTTTTCAATTATTAAACTAAAATTAGTGATTTTATTACATTATCGATACCTATCAACATGGTTAAGTACTTGTGACAAAAATAACACCCTATTGTTTATGGGGATAGCAACAAGTATTTTTTATCAACAACACAATTGGATTAGATATTTAGTATAAAATACTTTTCATTTTGCTTTAATCTTAACTAATTGTATTATTGAGATTTTCGAACAATATTGCCATGCGTCATTTCATTTTCCTAATGGTTAACTTTCTATCTATTTTGGGCTTGATAGATAATCTAAACTCAACTTATCAAGAAAAACAAAAAGTTTTAAATTCATTTGGCTGTAATCATGATTACGTAACATATCTGGTGTATCAACAAAGCGATAATTCGCAGCTTGATTGAGATCATTTAGTGAATGAGAGATAAGTTTTTCAACTACTTTGTGTGTTAACTCCAAATGACATTGAAAACCATAAACGAATTTACTGTAAGCAATAATTTGCCGCGGACAGCCTTCACTATAAGCAATTATTTGAGCATCTTTAGT
The DNA here is from genome assembly GCF_026537015.1 of Gilliamella sp. B2887. Lineage (NCBI taxonomy): Bacteria > Pseudomonadati > Pseudomonadota > Gammaproteobacteria > Orbales > Orbaceae > Gilliamella > Gilliamella sp. B2887. Next base: position 50,093 of record NZ_JAFNMX010000003.1, read on the forward strand.
TAATCCTGGCATATCATTGTGCCAATGACCTACCGCTAATTTATCACCGAAATGCGTAAATAGAGAATGATGCTTGCCCACATCAGTTAATGTAATTGGAAATTTGCCAATTTCTTTTTCTGGACTGTGTTCATGAGTGGCACCTAATGCTTCACCAATCAATTGTGATCCTAAGCAAACACCAATAACAACTTTATCTGATTGAATTGCTGATAAAATTACTGCTTGTTCAGCTAATGAATCAAAATACGTACATTCTTGCTTTGTCGTTGCCGGGGATTGTGGTCCACCCATAATAATTAAAAAATCAATGTGATTGATATTATCAGGTAGTGCTTCGCCAAGATAAACGCGAGAATAACTAATAGTATGTTGGTGTATTTTTGCCCATTGTTCGTAGGCGCCTGGTGTTTCAAATTCTTCATGAATAATAAAATGGATATGCATAGATCTCTAATATATTGAAATTATTAAATTAGTAAATAAGAAATTTAATATTAATTATCTTAAAAAAACACTCAACACTATATTAAGCGATAACAGGGATAAAAACAAAATATTTGTATTTCAATAATTGCATATGTAATGATAAATTCGATGAGTACCGTTATATTCATCTTTAATTACATCGTTTAAACCATTTTTTAAAATAAGAAAAATAACATTATTTTTCTATAAACTCGTCTTCATCATTATTTTAACTAAGTGGTTAATTTATAATCTTAAAATTAAATTAAATTAAATTAAATGACATGAATAAATAAAGGTTACGAAAAATTGATATTTTCATGTTCATAGTTTGATGTGATTTAGTTTGCTAACAAAGCAATATTAATTATGCTAATAATGATTATTTGACTATCGCATGATAAAAAGAAAACCAAATATATTAGAAGAAAATTATACCAACGATGATTATGGTACTTTTTTTAATTATTTTTATAGCGGATAAATTAAATCATCGTATCAAGTCAGTAAGTTTTGTTTACTTGTTTAATTAAAATTTTTAGTATGGGGATTAATAAGAATAAGCAAGAAGTGAAAGGTAAAAATCTTCGCTACAAATGGAAATAATGTGAAAAGTTGGCTCCTCCAACAGGACTTGAACCTGTGACATACGGATTAACAGTCCGCCGTTCTACCGACTGAACTATGGAGGAATCCAATGTGGCGTGCATATTATAGATTTACTGGGGTTATGTCAATAGTTAATTATCGGAAATTCTTTGTTTGATTAATTTTTAACTTATTATCATTATTTAATTGTTAGGATAGTCTTAAATAGTTTCTTTTGTCTTAATAGTTGTTGTGGATGTGATCCAAGCTCCCCTTGAGGGATCATTTGTTTTAGTTCTCGATAATAATTGATCCAATATGGGAGAATCTGACCAGTGGTTAAATTCTTAAAGTTCATAGGATAAAGGTTGAAATAGTCTTTACCTGATTCATATTTAAAAGCATAAGTAATAAGTTGACTACAGTAAAATCCTTTCGCATCTGAACGAAAACTATGGTTATAGGGTAATCCTAAACAGTCTTGAACACGAATTAATGCATTTTTAATGACAACGTTATTGTTAATAGTTGCAACCCAATTATATTGAGCTGTTGCTAAAAAAGATTTAATAGGTTGCTTAATAACTCCATGTTTTGGGGTCGCTTCAATGACCAGATCGTTGCCAATATATAAGCCGACATGGTTTATTTGATTCATTATGTCGTTTGAATTCATCAAGGAACCAGAATGAGTAATTGCTTTATTAAACTCGCTTTGCTCATTCTGAGATTGAAAAATGATATCACCAACTTGCATCTTTATCGGTGTTTTCTTGCATGATAACGCCATAATGAAAACATAACACAAGTAGCAATGATAAACTTGAGCGCATCAACACCTACGAAAGGAAAATAACCTACTTGTAATGCTTCAGTAAGTGAAATATGTAAATAACCCATTAAATAAGTTACGCCAAATACAAAGATTAATTGATGGGCACAAGCAAAGGCGATCAATCCTAAAAGAAAGCGACGATCGTAACCTTTCTCGGCAGCAAATCCAGCAATATAAGCACTAAATGCATACCCATATAGATAACCAGCAGAAGGCGATACTAGTGCCATAAATCCACTGCTGCCATTGGCAAACAGTGGCAATCCCATTGCGCCTAAAAACAGGTATTGAAGTATGGCTAATGCACCGAGTTTACGACCTAAAAAAGCGCCAATTAGCAATACGGCTAATGATTGTAAAGTAAATGGCACAGGGTAGGTTGGAATACTTACATTAGCTGCTACACCTAACAGTAATGCGGAACTTGTTGTAGCCAAGAGCTTACGTTGCCATGAGGATAAATCAATCATTGTTGTGATAAATGTTGGATAATAAGACGTCATTTGTTTATTCATTGTTTTCTACCTTTAATACCTAAATCATAGCGTTATAATAGCGCAATGTTTTAAGTTGTAAACTATTTTTTATTTTAAAAGTTTACTTATATAATGGTTAAGGCGAGATCCATTATCACACTTTCATATAAAAAATGTGATAACAAAAGAAATAATGGATTGTTTAAACTAAATATGGGTTATTGTATTGCTCATTACCAAATGTGGACATAGGGCCATGTCCCGGCACAAAAATAAAATCTTCACCAAGTGGCAATAACTTGTTTTTAATTGACGAAATTAAATCAGAATGGTTACCACGTGGAAAATCTGTGCGTCCAATACTATTTTTAAAAAGTACATCACCGACAAATGCCAGTTTATCTTGCTTATTGATCAATACGATATGACCTGGTGTGTGTCCCGGACAAAATAGCACATCAAGGGTGATATTTCCTACTTGGATTTGATCCCCTTCTTTTAACCAACGATCGGGTAAAAAACTTTCGGTATAAGGAAAACCTAATTGCATAGATTGTTGTGGTAAGGCTGTAAATAAGAACTCATCTTCTTGACTAGGACCAAAGATTTTAACATCATAATGTTTCGCTAATTCAGTGGCGGCGCCCACATGATCTAAATGACCGTGTGTTAATAAAATCTGTTTGATATTAACCCCGAGCTTTTCAACCGCTTTCTTGAGTAATTCTGGCTCTCCACCGGGATCGATAAAAGCAGCCTCATTTGATTCGTTACACCAGATAATACTGCAATTTTCTTGAAAATCCGTAACTGGAATGATTTGATACTGAAACATAATCGTTATCTCCTTGTCGCTTAATGGCGAGCCGTTAAATTCTGACCATCTTGTTTTTTTAATTGAGCAAAAATCACGCTTGATAGCATAGTTACAATACCTAGTATAACAAAGGTTAATTGAAAAGCGTGAATAGTCGTTGTTGTTTTACCAAATAATCTTACCAATAAAGCACCAAAACCAGTACCAAAACTGATAGCTAACTGTTGATTGACAGCCATTAAACTATTACCACTACTTGTGCTTTCTCCTTGTAAATTGGCTAACGTTATACTGTTCATTGAAGTAAATTGCATTGAATTGATGCCTCCAATACAAAATAGCAAAACACCTAATATCAAAAGAGGAGTAGTTAAATTTAATAATGACATTAAAAGGATCAAAATTCCTGCTAAGATGGTATTTGCCATTAGTACAAAACGATAGCCTAAACGAGCAAGAATCCGAGTAATAAAAAACCTTGTACAAATCGATGCAATTGCCATTGGCATGAGCATCATTCCAGCAAAAATTGCCGAATAACCAAAACCAACTTGTAGAAATAAAGGAATAAGAAAAGGCACTCCAGAAATACCTAATCGACAGACTAAATTACCGATAATGCCTATTTTAAACGTTCGTATATCAAATAAAGAGAGAGGAAATAGAGGGGCTTGTTTCTTTTTTGCATAGCTGCGATAAATAAATAAAAAAACTAGACTAGTGACAGCAAGACCCAGCGGTAAATAATATTGTTGACCTTGATTTAAACATTCAACACTAAGGGTTGCACTAATAAAAGTGATAATGATAAAGATAAATCCAAATGAATCAAAAGGCATTCGTTTGCCTTTTATATTAGGCATATATTTTAAGCTAATCATTATCCCGACAATACCAATTGGTAAATTAATAAAAAAGATCCAGTGCCAACTTACCATATCTACAAGGTAGCCTCCTAAAACCGGTCCTAGTACTGGACCGATTAAACCTGGAATCGTTGCTGTGTTTAACGCGGCTAAGAACTCATTGCGTTTAAATGCTTTAATCAAAACTAAACGTGAAACAGGTACCATCATTGATCCGCCGACACCTTGAATAACCCGTGATATATCTAAAAAAAATAATGAATTGGACAAGGCACAAAGTAGTGATCCTAAGGTAAAAAGCGATACAGCCATTACAAAAATATTTCGTGTCCCGAATTGGTCCGATAAAAAGCCGCTTACTGGAATAAATAACGCTAATGTTATTGCATAACATATTACTGCTGATTGCATGTTTAGCGGTGATTCTTTGAGATCTTTAGCCATAGTTGGCAAAGCCGTATTTAAAATTGAGGTATCAAGTGATTGCATAAAAAATGCAAATGCAGCAATCCAAGGTAATATTCGATAAACAAAGGGTGGTAACTGGAATTCGCTATTCATTTTTTCAGCCTAAAATTGATTGTTATGCTGGAAGAGAAGGATCATAGTAAATCCTAAGGTTATACTCTCATATCGATTATTATTAAGTAAGAGAGTGAGTAAATGTTATTTTACAATATTCACAATTAATTGTTAGATTTTTTCTTACTTTTAACGGGTTTCCCTAAATAATAGGAATGAGAACAATTTGGATAAGATGCACTAACATATCCCAAACGGGAACTTCAACCGTTGTACCAACGAGTAAAAGAGTGAGAATTGGAGTAACCACTACACCGATAAGAGTTGAAACTGATGAGACAGTAACTGACAACGCCACATCACCTTTAGCTAGATAGATCATCACATTGGAGGCTGTACCGCTAGCTACGCTACCAACTAGAACCAGCCCGACTAATAACTCAGGTCGCATAGTAAGTAATTTAGATAAGATTAAAGCAGTGAATGGCATAACAATATAATGCAGTAAGATACAAATGATGACTGCCTTAGGTTTCGCCACCACTCTTTTAAAATCATTAATACTTAACGTTACTCCCATAGAAAACATTACAAACATCAATAAGTGTGATGTTTGTGGTCGAACTGGAAGGAATGCATTAGGTAATAAATAGGCAACTATTGCGCAAAGAATTGCCCATAACGGAAATAATCGAGTAAGCGAAATAATGGTTTGCACAAAAATACGACTACGGCGTTGAAACATAAAGCATCACCTTGTGTCTAATTAACCTATTAATAATTAAAAAGTTATTGATGTGCTTGGTTTTGAATTTTCATATTATTAATTCTGCTAAATAGCGTCAAGGTATTTGTTAGAATCGTTCTACATATTTGTTCTGAATCTTCAATACGTAATTGACAAAGAATATTAAATATATTGACAATGTTTTCAGGACGGTTTATTTGCCCTTGTCGACCGCTTAAAGGCATATCAGGGGCATCAGTTTCTAATACTAGGCTTTCGAGAGGTAACTTTGCAATGGCATGGCGTGTTTTATTTGCTCTAGCATAACTTATTACGCCACCTACACCAATATAATAGCCTAATTTGATAAATTGCATTGCTTGTTGATAGCTACCGGAAAAACCATGGATCACGCCACGACACGGTAAATTAGCTTGATGTAACTCATGATAAATTACATCATGAGTTTTACGTGAATGAATTAAAACGGGTAATTCATAGCGGTTAGCTAACGCCAGTTGAGCTCGAAAAAAAGTAAGTTGTTGTTGCCAATCTACGGAAATGTCATAACGGTCTAAGCCGATTTCGCCAATGGCAACTAATTTTTTAGGAGAAGTACTAATGATATCGGATAATTTTTCAAGATCAGTATGAGAATGTTGATAGATAGGATGCAAGCCCAGTGCGGCATAAAGTTCATCATATTGCTCAGTGAGTTGCAGAATTTGACTGAAATGATCTGCTGATATGGCAGGCATAATTAAACTGGCAATTTTAGCTTGTCGAATACAATTCATTGAGTTGTCTAACGCTGTCAAAAAAGCAGGAAAATTGAAATGACAGTGTGTATCTATGAACATAATGCCTCCTATTCTACTGTTACTTGATGTAATAAAATTGGCAATAAAAATTGCTTAGCAAAATCGATGATTTGTTCAACTTGTTCTTCAGTTAATTCAGGATACAAACGTTCATAGTAGCTGTCGCATTCTGATGATTGAAAAAGAATCCCTTGCCAAGTATTCATAAGCTGATTTTTAGCCCTATCACTATCAACAATTTCGCCTGTTTTTTTATTATAAGCAAAGGTTAACCAATTCCACGCACTTTGAATTGGCATTAATAACGGTTGATTGATGCCTTGCAAAAAACTTTCAACTAGTGGGGTTAAGTAAGTTAATGCCTCGTTGGCATCTAAATGCGAAAATCGCCATTCTTGATCATCACGACCATAAATGCGGCTTTGGCTATCAACTTTCTCACGGTATAAAATGCAATAAACCAAGTGATCTATCCATAATGAAATACCATCACGAATTGAAAGTTTTGATGGTCGCCAAGTTAAAATACCATCGGATTGCAAATGTGTTAGCCAACCTTGAAGTGGGTAATGTTGATTATTTACCTCAATTGTTATATTGACTTCCTCACTGGTCATCTCTAACCGTTCTTGACAGATTTTATCTGCTAAAGATTGCATAGCTTCGCTTTGCTCATCATAAATGATCTCACCAAAAGCGCCATCAGGCAGCTCACCAGTTAATCTTAATTGCTGATAAAGAACTTTTGAATCTTTAGATGTTTGAGTAATTAATTGATTTAAAATTTGCACATTGAGTTGATAACGTTTTAAGTTATCCAGATTAAAGTTTTCGGCATCAGGTAAAGTATCATCAAGATAACTGACATAAAAATTAAACCGTTTTTGCAAAAAAAACCGAATAGAGTGTTGAAAAAAACGTTTTAATTCATCAAGATTAATACAATCAATACTGATAGCTGGTATTTGACTAATGAATGTTTGGCTTTCTCCTTTTTTCAAGGCAGCCGGTAACCACTCATCGGCATAACTTTTCGGTTCTTGTAAAAAGTTTAAAGGATTAAATGGCGTTCTAGTGTGAAAAACTTTTAAAAAATCAATATTGTTTTCTGTGTTTTTTGTTGATTCACCATAATATTGAACAATATATTCCCAAAGTTCATCAACCAGTACGGATGGGTAACGTTCGCTATTATCTTTCATATCACGTCCGACATAACTGATATAGAGTTGATATTGAGTGGATAAAATGGCTTCTAAAAATAGATAACGATCATCAGTTCGACGACTGCGATCGCCTCGTCTTGGATATTTGGCAATTAAATCAAAATCCAGCGGTAGTGATGTTCTTGGGTAGTCGCCATCATTCATACCGAGCAAACAAACTACTTTAAATGGAATAGATCGCATAGGCATCATAGTACAAAAATTGATTTTACCGACTAAAAAACGATGTGCTAAGTGATTTTGTTCTAAACGAGCCTGCATTGCATCATGCAAAACAGTGATCGAAATAAGTTCGGTAAATTGAGCTGTTAGGCCACTATTAATTAATTGTTCCCATTCATCTTCTATCATTAATAAAAGAGCATCGCGTTGCTCATTATGCTTAAAAAAGTCATTAATTAGTTCAAGGCAATAACCTTGCCATTCAGATAATGGTTTGGCTTCATTTAGTATCATAAACCATTTACGAACAACTTTAATGAACTGAGCCAATTGACCGATAAGCTCAGCATCTAATCCTGTGGCACCATCATAAGGTAAAATTTGTTGCCAACCCCCTTGTTCACTATTCATGGTATAACCAAGCAATAATCGCTCAAGTCCGAATAGCCAACTGTGTGCACTTTCCAGACCAAAACGGATACCAGATTCGATAATCCATGTTCGCAATAAAATTAATTGTGATTCATTAATAGCAAAATTTTCAGCAATGGCGGGAATTTCCAGTAAATTAAATAGCTCTTCTGCAGTGAATCGACTATTGGGAAAGTTTAAAATAGCAAAAAATCCCTGAACGATTGGATCGATATTACGAGCCTTTTGGTCAGAAATCGTAAATGGTAAATAACGATCACCACTGGCATTACCGAATACGGCACGAATATAAGGTACATAGCGATCAATATCTGAAACCATCACAATACAATCGCGAAGTTCAATGTCAGGATTTGCATCAAAAACCGATAACAGATAATCGTATAATATTTCGACTTCACGTTGTTCGCTATGACAAATATGGAACGAAATGGATTTATCGGACATAGCGAGGTGTTTATTATTCGAATTATTATGATAAAGTTCTAAAATATCTTGCTGAATAGCGTGTAACAAGCAAGAGCGTTCTTGATCGACGAAGGCTTCAATATCTTGTTTACTATTAAATTCTTGTAATAAAAATAAATTGTCGCGACCTAATTTTCCCCACGAGGTTAATAATGGATTTGGGATCTTATCCGGTGTATTTAAAATGTCGGATAGCTGTTTTTCGACAATATCGCCCCAGTACCATTTACAAGGATTATTAAACATTAAATGTACATCAATATGTAGCCCTAGTGCTGATAGCAAGGAAAGATAAATAGGTGGTAGCGAGGTGATACCAAAAATAAAAATACGTTCGGGAAGCTGATTTAGTCGAGTGCTATCGAAATTATCATCTAACAAAATTTCTAGCATTTGTTGATAAATATTCGCACGGTGATAGGGCTGGCTAATTGCAATCAGTTGTCGCCATAATTCTGCTTGCCAAATTTCATCGGCATGATGATTGAGTTCGTCAACAGTTTGATTTGCTTCCCATTTTGCTAGCCAATCAGGACGATAAACCAAATATTGGTCAAATAAGCGGGCAATGCGGGTTGCTAACTGATAAAGCTTTCGATCTTGCTTATCAATATTAAGATAATGTTTAAGTGTGTTAAATTCGCCTTGCTCAATAATTTGTGGAAGTAAATAATACAAACGCCAAGTCATTGTCTCAATACTATAACTGTTTTCAACTGGCGCATCAGGCAATAAACTTTGATAAAGTTGCCAAATAAACTGGGTCGGAAAAAGAAAATCAACATTTGCTACTATACCCAGTTCATCTGCTAAAGCAATTTGCAACCATTGTCCCATACCTTGACTTTGCACCATCACAACATCGGGTGTAAAGATATCTTCTAATGGCTGTCTGCGCATCAATTCACTTAACAGTGTCTTGAGTAAATCAACTTGATTGGAATGGTAAATGGTAAACATGATCACATTAATGTTATATAAATTGACTCAAATTATCGCCGATAGCGACTAATAAATCTAGCACAGTAATTTTAAACAATTAGATTATAAATATCACATAGTATGATAGATTTTTGTCAAAACGTTTTAGCAAGAAAATAAAGAAAGATATTAATAATATATAATGAGTTATATTAATCAAACGTTTGTGTATAACATTTCATTTTATATTAAATTATATAAGGGCTTTAACAAAAATGGCAATATTCTCTTAAGCCTCTTAAGCAAATACACTATGGCTCATGCCAATTTATGCTTTTACTAAGTGTTTAAGCTGGTTATCATAGCTTAACATGATATTTTTGGGTGCCAAATCGCACTAAAAGCTTCAACTCTTCTATTAACATATAGACAAATCAAGACTATTGCCGATTCGTTTTGATTGTATTTAGCGAAATAACGATTATTCAAATAAATATAAATGTATCCTTGAAAAATATTTGCAGAATCTGGCATAGACATTTGCTGTAGTGTATTAGACAGGGGGGGATAAGCGAATAAAAGTTTTAATATAATGGGTCTCTTTTGGATCGTTTATCAATCGCATAATAGCGTAGAATCATCCTGAGGTTTGCGGTATATTTGATATTTAATCAATAAATTTATATGGTTATATATGGGTAGTCATGATTTGTTAAAGAGATAAAAATTGGTAATACAAGTAGCGAATGATAATAAACTGATTTTCAGTGATTGTTATTTTGACTGGGTTAATTTTATTGCTTTAAAAAGTGTAATAAAATAGAAGGTTACATCAATAAGATGTAACCTTCTATTTTATGCTAACACAGTAAAAAGCTAATTATTGCCCTATGCGGCGTGTTAATTCGATAACGCGAATTTTTGCCAAAGCTTTTGATAACTCTGCTGATGCTTGAGCAAATGACATATCATCACTTGGATGATTAATATGTTCTTGCGCTTGTCTTACTGCTTCTTGTGCTCTTGCTTCATCTAAGTCTTCACCGCGGATTGCGGTATCAGCTAAGATTGTCACAATATTCGGTTGAACTTCTAATACGCCACCAGAAAGGTAGATAAACTCTTCTTCACCATTTGCTTTGACAATACCTACCATACCCGGTTTAATCATGGTAAGTAGGGGAGTGTGACCAGGGTAGATCCCAAGTTCACCTTCTTGACCTGTGACTCTGATTCGCTGAACATCACCTGAAAATAGGTGAGATTCAGCACTAACAACTTCTAATTGATAGGAAGTTAGTGCCATAATACTATCTCCGTTCAATGAATCTCTTAGAGAGATTTCGCTTTCTCAATTACTTCGTCGATTGAACCAACCATATAGAATGCTTGTTCCGGAATGTGATCATAATCGCCATTCATAATTCCTTTAAAGGCACTGATGGTATCTTTCAATGGTACATATTTACCTGGTGAGCCTGTAAATACTTCCGCCACGAAAAATGGTTGAGATAAGAAGCGTTGAATTTTACGTGCACGAGCAACGGTTAATTTATCGTCTTCTGATAATTCGTCCATACCAAGAATTGCAATGATATCTTTTAATTCTTGGTAGCGTTGTAAAATTGACTGAACGCCACGAGCACAATCATAGTGTTCTTGACCAACAACTAATGGATCTAACTGACGACTGGTTGAATCTAATGGATCCACCGCAGGGTAGATACCTAATGAGGCAATTTGACGACTCAATACGATCGTTGCATCCAAGTGAGCAAAAGTTGTTGCTGGTGATGGGTCAGTCAGGTCATCGGCTGGCACGTATACCGCTTGAATTGAAGTGATTGAACCGGTTTTAGTTGAAGTAATGCGCTCTTGTAGCAAGCCCATCTCTTCTGCTAATGTTGGTTGGTAACCTACCGCTGAAGGCATACGACCTAATAGCGCAGATACTTCAGTACCAGCTAAGGTATAACGGTAAATATTATCGATGAATAGAAGAACATCTTTCCCTTCATCACGGAATTTCTCAGCCATGGTTAAGCCCGTTAACGCTACACGTAAACGGTTTCCAGGTGGCTCATTCATTTGACCATATACTAACGATACTTTATCAAGTACGTTTGATTCTTTCATTTCGTGATAGAAGTCATTACCTTCACGAGTACGTTCACCTACCCCGGTAAATACTGAGTAGCCTGAATGTTCGATAGCGATGTTACGGATTAATTCCATCATGTTAACAGTTTTACCAACACCTGCACCACCGAACAGACCAACTTTACCACCTTTAGCAAATGGACAAATTAAGTCGATAACTTTGATACCCGTTTCCAGTAATTCAGTCGAGTTAGCTAGTTCTTCATAAGTTGGTGCTGCTCGGTGAATTGCCCAACGCTCTTCTTCACCAATTGGACCTGCTTTATCAACAGGATCACCTAGTACGTTCATTATACGACCAAGTGTTTTAGTACCGACGGGTACTTCGATGCCGTGACCTGTATTTACTACTTTAAGTCCACGTCTTAAACCATCAGATGATCCCATTGCGATACAACAAACAACACCACCACCTAATTGTTGTTGAACTTCCAGAACTAATTTTTCAGCGCCGGTTTCTACTTCTAATGCATCATATACCTTTGGTACTGCATCTTCTGGGAATTCGACATCAACCACCGCACCGATGATCTGGACAATCTTTCCAGTAGCCATTTTTAATCCTCTACGTCTTTTTCTTAACTATAAGCCAATATTTAGCACTAACCTGAAACAGCGGCTGCACCGGATACAATATCAATCAATTCATTTGTGATCGCACCTTGACGTGCTTTATTGTACACAATTTGTAATTCATTAATTAAGTTTGCACCGTTATCTGTTGCTGCTTTCATGGCCACCATTCTTGCCGCTTGTTCACTCGCTAGATTGTCAACCACAGCTTGATAGACTTGTGATTCAATATAACGACGTAAAATCACATCTAATAGTGATTTAGCATCAGGCTCATAAATATAATCCCATGATGAAGCTTTGAGCGCTTTATCTTCTGATTGCGGTAATGGTAATAATTGCTGTATTGTTGGTTTTTGTGACATGGTATTAATAAATTTATTCGTAACAATATATAATTTATCAATTTTGCCATTGTCATATGCCTCAAGCATTGTTTTTACCGGTCCAATTAAATCGGATAAAGTTGGTTCGTCACCCAAATTCGTGACTTGCGTTAAGATGTTTGTTTTTACTGATGAAAAAAATGAAACACCTCGAGAACCAATCAAAGCAACATCAGCTTCAACATTTTTTTCCTGCCATGCTGACATATCAGCAATGACAGTTTTGAAAAGATTGATATTTAAACCACCGCATAAACCACGATCAGTTGAAATGATAAGATAGCCAACTCGCTTTACATCTCTTTCTTCTAAATAAGGATGTTTGGCGCCTATCTGAGCTAACGCTAAATGTCCAATTACTTCTCGAATCATCTCAGCATATGGACGACTTGCGGCCATTCTATCTTGTGTTTTACGCATTTTAGAATTGGCAACCATTTCCATTGCTTTAGTAATCTTTTGCGTACTTTGGATACTGGCAATTTTTGTTCTAATTTCTTTTGCATTAGCCATTTTTTACCTCACCCTTACCAAGTTTGAGTTGATTTAAAGCTTTCAAGTATTGCTTTTAATTTACTTTCAATCTCATCATTGTAATTACCCGTTTCGTCGATTTGTGTGACAAAATCCGCATATTGACTGTGGGCATAAGCAAGCAGTGCTGCTTCAAAAGGTAATACTTTAGCAAGTTCTACATCTTCAAGGTAACCACGCTCAGCAGCGTAAAGTACAATTGATTGCTCTGCAACAGTCATAGGCGAATATTGCTTTTGTTTCAATAGTTCAGTTACTTTTTCACCATGACTTAATTGGTTTCTTGTTGCTTCATCTAAGTCAGAAGCAAACTGTGAGAACGCAGCCAGTTCACGATATTGTGCAAGTGCTGTACGAATACCGCCTGATAATTTTTTCATTATCTTAGTTTGTGCAGCACCACCAACACGAGAAACCGAAATACCTGGGTTAACTGCAGGACGAATACCTGAGTTAAATAGGCTGGTTTCAAGGAATATCTGACCATCTGTAATCGAAATTACGTTAGTTGGTACGAATGCAGAAACGTCACCCGCTTGAGTTTCGATAATTGGTAAAGCAGTTAATGAACCGGTTTTACCTTTTACTTCGCCTTTAGTGAACTCTTCAACATAAGCCTCGTTAACACGAGCTGCACGTTCAAGTAAACGTGAATGAAGATAGAACACATCACCAGGATACGCTTCACGTCCAGGTGGGCGACGAAGTAGTAATGAAATTTGACGATAAGCAACGGCTTGTTTAGATAAATCATCATAAACAATTAATGCGTCTTGTCCACGGTCACGGAAGTATTCTCCCATAGCACAACCAGCGTAAGGCGCTAAATATTGTAATGCGGCTGATTCAGACGCTGAAGCGACAACAACGATTGTATTTTTAAGTGCACCATGTTCTTCAAGTTTACGTACTACGTTTGCAATAGTTGACTGTTTTTGACCTATTGCGACATAGATACATTTTACACCTGAATCACGCTGGTTAATAATTGCATCGATTGCTAATGCTGTTTTACCTGTTTGACGGTCACCGATAATAAGTTCACGCTGACCACGACCAATTGGAATCATTGAGTCAACCGCTTTATAACCAGTTTGTAACGCTTGGTCAACAGATTGACGATCGATAACGCCTGGAGCAACAACTTCTACAGGTGAGAAACCGTCATGTTGAATAGAACCTTTTCCATCAATTGGTTCACCAAGTGTATTGATAACACGACCTAATAAGCCATCACCCACTGGTACCTGTAAAATGCGACCAGTACATTGCACTTTCATCCCTTCCGATAAGTCTTCGTATGGTCCCATAACCACCGCACCGACTGAATCTCGTTCTAGGTTTAATGCCATTGCATATCGATTACCAGGTAATGCAATCATTTCGCCTTGCATTACATTGGTTAATCCGTGAATTCGAAGAATACCATCACTAACTGAGATGATCGTTCCTTCATTGTGAGCATCACTCACAATATTGAACTGAGCTATCCGCTCTTTAATTAGTTCACTTATTTCAGTTGAATTTAGCTGCATTATCAGTCCCCTTAAGACTGTAGAGCGTCATTTAAACGATTTAAACGCCCTCTGATACTACTATCAATAACCATATCGCCCGTACGAATAATAAAACCAGAAATGAGCGATTTATCAATATGACATTTTAGTTTTACTTTTCGTGATAAACGTTTTTCGACAGCGATAGAAATTTTATTAAGTTGTTCACTAGTTAATTCACTAGCTGAAATGACATCCACATCTGCTTGAGCTTCTTTATCTAAACAATATTGTTCAAATAAAGTTAACACTTCAGGAAGAAGCGATAATCGTTTGTTTTCAGCCATCACTTTAATAAAATTAGTGCTAAACTCATCCAATACATCTTTACAGATGTTGATGAGTAAATTAGCCACCAAATCAGTTTTCATATCAGATGTTAGAATACTTCTTATTTGTGCATTTTTGCTTACTTGAGAAGTTAATACCAACATTTTATGCCATGATTCGATGCTGTTTTTTTCTACCGCAAAATCAAAAGCGGCTTTAGCATAAGGGCGAGCAATTGTAATTAAGTCAGTCATTGCTCTGTTCTCCTTACAGTTCAGCTACGAGTTTATCAATGATGTCGCTATTTGCGGCTTCATTAACAGAACGTTCAATAATTTTTTCTGCACCGGCAATAGCGAGTGTAGCGACTTGTTGTTTAAGCTCTTCTCTAGCGCGTTTGCGTTCAGCTTCTACTTCGGCAAGTCCTTGAGCAACAATACGTTCTTTCTCGCGAATCGCTTCTTGTTGAGCTTCTTCAAGAATGATAGCTTTACGTTTATTTGCTTGCTCAATAATTGCATTAGCCTCTACCTTAGCCTGTTGCATTATGTCAGATGTATTTGCTTTGGCTAATTCCAAATCTTTTTTTGCTGTTTCTGCTGAAGCAAGACCTTCTGCTATTTCTTTTTGGCGTTTTTCAATCGCATTAATAACAGGTGGCCAAATAAACTTCATGCAGAACCAAACAAACAATACAAATGTAATTGCTTGGCCGAGGAGAGTTGCGTTCATATTCATGAGACGATTCCTCTTAAAAGTTTATTAACCGGCAACAGCAAAAATAACATAAAGTGCAATACCCACACAGATCATTGGGATCGCATCAACTAAGCCCATAACGATAAAGAATTGGGTACGTAACATAGGCATTAATTCAGGTTGACGAGCAGCACCTTCAAGGAATTTACCACCTAGTAATCCAATACCAACTGCACCACCAATTGCAGCTAATCCCATCATTATGCCTGCGGCTACAAATAACATACTATCCATTATATACTCCAGTTTATTATCAAAAAAATAGTGAAATTAGTGATCTTCCGTTGCCGATGCCATTGCTAAATAGACGATCGTCAACACCATAAAAATAAAAGCTTGTAACGTAATAATTAAAATATGGAATATGGCCCAAGGTAATGACAATATCCATTGTGACCACCAAGGTAATAGTGCAGCAATTAAGATAAAAATAAGTTCACCTGCATACATATTACCGAAAAGTCGAAGTCCTAGAGAAACAGGTTTAGCTAATAAGCTAACAAGTTCAAGGATTAAATTGATTGGTGCAAATGCCCAATGATTAAAAGGATGAAGTGTATATTCTTTAATAAATCCAGAAATACCTTTGTATTTAATTGAATAGATTATAATAAGAATAAATACGCCTAATGACATTGACATTGTGATACTAACATCTGCAGAAGGAACGACTCTTAAATGAGAAATACCTAAATATTGCGCTGCGTAAGGTAAAAAATCTACTGGAATGAGATCCATTAAATTCATCAAGAACACCCAAGTAAACACTGTTAGGGCTAACGGTGCAATGAGTTTATTTTGACCAGTGAACATGTCTTTGACAGTGTTATTAACAAATTCGAAGAGTATTTCTACTGCACATTGCAATTTACTCGGTACACCACTGGTCGCTTTTTTAGCTACACAATGGAATATCCATAAAAAGATAATACCTAGTACAATTGAAAAGAACAACGAATCCAGATTAAAGGTCCAAAAACCAGAACCTACTTGCAAGTTCTCAAGATGATGCTTGATATAAGCTTGTGGTGAAGCTGGAGAGGAAACTGACATAAAACCCTCTTACCTTATTTCTAAAATTTAAAAATACTGCCTATATTCTTTTTTGATAAAGGTATAAGCAATCGCTTGTAATAATCCGAAGCTTCTATTTTAAACCTAATTGCCTATAATAAGTCAACCTTTGATTAACAAAATTAAGAATTTAGACACTTTTTACTAAATTTGTGTAAAGAATAGCAACTTCTCGTGTTACTTTATTAGAAATAATCCCCTATTAATTGTCACATTAATGGGGATTAATTAACCTAATTTGATGCTTTAACTGCTTCAGAAATTTGTTCTGCTAGTTTCTGTACTTCCGCAGAATTACTACCTTCTACCATGACGCGAATGAGTGGTTCTGTTCCTGATTTTCGAATCAAAACACGCCCATGAATACCAAGTTGTTTTTCGGCTTGTTTAATGGCTAATTTGACATTAGAATTTGTTAATGGATCGTGTTTGCCAGAAAATCGTACATTAATTAATATTTGTGGCAACATAGTCATACCACTACATAAATCCGCCAATGACATGTCATTACGCACCATAGCAGCTAAAACTTGTAGACCAGCAATGATACCATCACCAGTGGTGGTTTTATCTAACAATAAAACATGACCAGAATTTTCAGCACCTAAACGCCAATTTTTTTCAAGCATTTTTTCAAGTACATAACGGTCACCAACTTTAGCGCGAACAAATTGAATGCCCAAATTTTTAAGCGCGATTTCAAGTCCTATATTACTCATTAATGTGCCAACAACACCTCCTTTTAGTTGACCTTGTCTTAAGGCTTCACGGGCAATAATGTAAATAATTAAATCACCATCAATTTTATTGCCTTTATGATCGACCATAATAATGCGATCACCATCTCCATCAAGAGCAAAGCCTAAGTCAGCTTTTTCTTCAAGAACACTTTTGGTTAATGCCTTTACATCAGTAGCACCACAGTTTTCATTAATATTGACACCATCGGGTTCACAGCCAATCTTTATCACATTTGCACCAAGTTCACGTAAAACTTTAGGGGCGATATGATAAGTGGCACCGTTAGCACAATCGACGACTATTTTTAATCCAGCTAAACTTAAATCATGATCAAAGGTGCTTTTACAAAATTCGATATAACGGCCTGCTGCATCGGTAATGCGGCTTGCACGTCCGAGTTGTTTGGATTCAACGCAGTCGATCTCTTTTTCAAGTTGAGCTTCAATTTCTGATTCGATTGCATCATCAAGTTTCTTCCCCTCGGTTGAAAAAAATTTAATACCATTATCATAAAAGGGGTTATGCGATGCCGAAATCACTACACCAGCATCAGCTCGAAATGTTCGTGTTAAATAGGCAATAGCTGGGGTTGGCATGGGACCAGTAAATGCAGTAGCAACACCAGCCGAAGCAAATCCTGCTTCAAGAGCTGATTCAAGCATGTAACCCGAAATACGCGTATCTTTACCAATTAATACTTTTTTAACCCCATCTTTGGCAAGTATACGACCTGCAGCCCACCCTAGCTTAAGCGCAAAATCCGGTGTGATGGGGTATTCTCCAACTTTTCCTCGAATCCCATCTGTTCCAAAATATTTTCGATTAGACATTTTATTCCCTCACACTAAATTTTATTTTGGTCTGCTTTTAACTATAAGATTATTATTTATAAATCATTTTAACTAGACGCAGTATGTATGAACTTTTTGTAAAAAAGTTTGAGGTTGACTATACGTTTTAGTATAAAATCATTCCCGATTATCATTAGCAAATTTAAGTAAAACCTGACTTTCTTTAATAAAGCGTTGGGCGTAATTACCAAACCACTCAGTGACGTTATTAAAATTCTCAATAAATTTTTCTTTGTTACGTTGCTCAATTAATTCAACCATTTCTCCGAAACATTGGTAATAATGTTTGATCAACTCAATATTTTCGTCAGATGCCATAATAATATCGGCATAAAGTACTGGATCTTGCGCAAACAATCGACCAACCATCATTAATTCTAGGCGATAAATAGGAGAAGATAGAGCAATCAATTGTTCTAAATCGGCTTGTTCCCGCTGCATATTCACGCCATATGAAAAAGAGGTAAAATGGCGTAAAGCTTGAATAAATGACATGCATTTATCATGCTCTTTAGCATCAATTGCACATAAATTGGCTCCCCAAATACGCATTTGTTCAATTAACCATTCATATTTAGCTGGTTCACGCCCTTCACAATAGACAATAATCTGTTTTGCTAAATTCGGCACATCAGGACCAAACATCGGATGCAGCCCAACAACAGGACCGGAATGCTTTTTGAGCATAGCCTCCAGGGGTTTAACTTTTATAGACGTGAAATCGGTTAAAATACAATCCTTAGGCAGTTGCGGTAATTGATCGATGATTTCGCATGTTTTGTTAATTGGTACTGTCACAATCACTGCTGCGGCATCAGCAACCACTTCAGCTGCTTGATGCATGGTTTTAGAACCTAAGGTTTTAACATGGTAACCAGATAAAGTGAATAGACGGGTAAACAATCTACCCATTTGTCCATTACCTCCAACGATAACAATAGAACCTTGACCGGTATAGACCTTTTTAAAACCTTTGTTATTTTCACTGATGTATGATTCACGCATTAAACGGCGTAATATATCTTCAATTAAAGAAGGTGAAACGCCAATATTTTCAGCCTCTTGTCTTCTTTGGGCTAACATTTCTGCTTCACGCTTGGGATCGTAAATCGGAATACCGTGTTTGCTTTTTACATCGCCAACTTTGGCAACTAATGATAATCTTTTATTAATTAGAGATAAAATTGATTGATCGATTTCATCGATTTTATCGCGTAAGGCAAGTAATTCCGTAGACATATTCGGTTATTCCTTTTCTCACAAATGATAACTGTTACTATAATAGCTTAACAGTATAACGTATTTTTGGTAGGATGGGACTATTGCAACCTTAATTCCAATATAATAAATTTATCATGAAAGTTATTTCTTTTAATATTAATAGCCTTCGGGCTCGAATACATCAATTAGCCGCCATTATCGACCAGCATCAACCGGATGTGATAGGTTTGCAAGAAACCAAAGTTCATAATGATCAGTTTCCAGTTGAAGAACTGGAACAGTTTGGTTATTACTTAAATTATCATGGGCAAAAAGGGCATTATGGTGTGGCACTGTTAACTAAGCAAAAGCCCCTTTCGGTTCAATGTGGTTTTTCAACGGATAGCGATGATGCACAATGCCGATTAATTATGGCTCAGTTAGCAACCAGACAAGGTAATTTAACGGTGATTAATGGTTATTTTCCGCAAGGAGAAAGTCTGCATCATGAAATCAAATACCCTGCAAAACGTAAATTTTATCAAGATCTGATTCATCATTTAAAGCAACAGCAATTGAGTGATCAGCTCTGCTTAATTATGGGCGATATGAATATTAGCCCAACCGATTTGGATATCGGCATTTCAGACGATAGCCGTAAACGTTGGTTACGTACTGGTAAATGTTCATTTTTACCTGAAGAGCGGGATTGGATGAACAATTTACTGTCGCTTGGGTTTACAGATACTTATCGTAATGAACATCCAACAAAGCAGGAATATTCGTGGTTTGATTATCGTTCTAAGGGATTTGATACCCATACTGGATTAAGAATTGATTTGATTTTAGCAAGTGAAAAGCTGATGGCATATTGTCAACAAACAGGCATTGATTACAATATTCGCGCCATGGAAAAACCGTCTGATCATGCGCCAATTTGGGCACAATTTGATTTAGCTTAAAATAGGTAACTGTATCATAACAACAGAGGAAGACTATGCAGCACAATAGTTCGATTTTATCGGTTAAAGATCTTAATCAAATGGTGAAAGATCTTCTTTCTGATGCGATTGGTCAAATTTGGCTGATGGGCGAAATTTCTAATTTTTCTCGTCCAGCTTCTGGGCATTGGTATTTCACGTTAAAAGATGATACAGCTCAAGTTCGTTGTGCCATGTTTCGCAATAGCAATTTCCGTGCTGGCTTTACACCACAAAATGGTCAGCAGGTATTGGTTAGAGCTACAGTTACACTCTATGAGGCACGCGGTGAATATCAACTTGTTATTGATAAAATCCAACCCGCTGGCGCAGGATTGTTACAACAAAAGTTTGAACAATTAAAACAAAAATTATTTGAAGAAGGTTTATTTGATTTTATTTATAAACAGTCATTGCCTGAAAATATTCGTACTGTTGGCATTGTTACCTCTTCAACTGGAGCGGCATTACATGATATTTGTCAGATCTTAAAACGTCGTGATCCAAGTTTGCATTTAATTATTTATCCAACGCAAGTACAAGGTACAGAAGCTGCTGCGCAAATCGCTAAAATGATTCAAATTGCCAATGTTCGTCAAGAATGTGATGTGTTAATTGTCGGTCGAGGTGGTGGTTCACTCGAAGATTTATGGTCATTTAATGAAGAAGTGGTCGCAAGAGCAATTTTTGCCAGCCAATTGCCAATTGTCAGTGCCGTTGGACATGAAATTGATTTCACCATTGCCGATTTTGTTGCAGATGTCAGAGCAGCAACTCCCTCAGCTGCAGCTGAATTGGTCAGTCGCGATAATTTGGAGCAAATTAGGCGTATTCAAGTTCAAGAGCAGCATTTATCTATGGCAATGGATTATTATTTAACACGACGCCGTGAAATGCTCAATAAGTGGCGTCACCAATTACATACCCAACATCCACAAGCTAAACTAGCAAAAAAGTTAAATCGATTACTTTCTTACCAGCATGCTTTATATGAAAATATGCAGCAATATTTACTCAAACAGTCAAATTGCCATAATTTTTTAGATAAACAACTATTACGGCTATCACCACAAAATAATATTATCTACTTGAGTCAGCTAATTCGCCAAAAACGTCAGCAAATTGTTAATTTAATTCATCAAAAAATAACTCAGTCACGACATCAATTTATTTTGCAAACTTCACAACTTAATAGTGTCAGTCCACTTGGGACATTAGAAAGAGGATACTCTATAACGACCAATCAACAAAATACCGTTGTGCGTCATGTTGAACAAGTAAACGAAGGTGAGCTTATCACAACCCGATTAGTTAGTGGTCACTTAACTAGTAAAATTGTTGATATACAAAAATAAAGATAATTATTAGTGCAATTTTTAAATGACGATTGATTTAATGGTCATTTATTGAAAATAATAAATACAAATGGAAATGATTATTTTTATTGGTCTCATTTCGAGATATGAATTATATAATAAGTTAAATTAAATTTGAATATTCAAACGTTTGATAGAATTGTACCCCAAGCAGTATTAACTATATAATATTGTTGATATTAACTTTAAAAATATAAAGAGAAAAAACCAATTATGCATCACCCCATAGGAATTGATTTAGGTACTACCAATAGTTTAATTTGTGTCTGGCAAGATGGTAAGCCAATACTTATTCCCAATTCAATAGGAGAAATTATCACTCCATCAGTTGTAAGTATTGATGAAGATGATTCTATTTTAGTTGGGCGTGCAGCTTTATCCCGTTTAACTACTCATCCAAATAGAACGGCAGCAGCATTCAAACGTTTTCTAGGCTCTAATAAAGTATTTGAATTGGATGACAAGAAATTTACACCAACTGAACTTTCTGCCATGGTGCTAAAATCACTTAAAGCCGATGCCGAAGCTTATTTAAACCAAGAAATACACGATGTCGTGATTTCTGTTCCTGCTTATTTTAATGATGAACAACGCAAACAAACACGTTTTGCCGCAGAATTAGCGGGTTTAAATGCAGTACGTTTAATCAATGAGCCAACCGCAGCAGCTATGGCGTATGGGTTACATGAAGAGCAATCAGGTAATACTCTCGTTTTTGACTTAGGTGGTGGTACCTTTGATGTGACTGTACTGGAGTATGCTTTGCCAATTATTGAAGTACATGCATCTGCTGGAGACAACTATTTAGGTGGTGAAGATTTTACTGATGAACTGGTTAAGGCCTGCTTAAATGAGTGGAATCTTAAACAGAAAGATATTCCTGTTGATGACTATGCACGTTTATTGGATTTAGCGGAGCAACTAAAATGTAAATTAAACAGAGATGAATTGCACAAATTAACTTGGTTTTGGCAAGATAAGCAGTGGCAATTTTCCTTAAATGAAAACCGAGCCAAAACGCTATGGTTACCACTTCTTAATCGTTTGCGTGCGCCTATTGAACAAGCTTTAAATGATGCGCGTTTAAAGACTAATCAGCTTGAGCATATTGTGTTGGTAGGTGGCTCATCGCAACTCGGTATAGTGCGTGAATTGGTAACGAAGTTGTTTGGAAAATTACCTTATCGCCATATTAATCCTACCACGATTGTGGCCCAAGGCGCTGCTGTTCAAGCTGCTTGTCGATTACGTAATGCAGATATTGAAGAGGTTATTTTAACGGATGTATGTCCTTATACATTAGGTATTGAAAGTAGTTCAGGTAATGTGGACGGATTATTTGCACCAATTATAGAACGCAATACCATTGTTCCAACCTCGAAAGTAAAAACTTTTTACACGGTGCACCCGCAACAGAAAATTATTGGTATTTCGGTTTATCAAGGCGAAAGCCCACGCGTAGAAAATAATGTATTGATTGATCAGTTTGATGTGTTGGTAACCCCGATGGAGAAAACACAAGGTATTGATGTGCGTTTTAGTTATGATTTGAATGGTTTGTTAGAAGTTGATGTAGTTGAACTTGAAACAGGCATTCAACATGGAAAAGTTATTGATCATAGCCCAATAGGATTAACTGATGAACAAAGACAAGAGAGCCATGAACGACTAAAATCGCTCAAAGTTCATCCCCGTGATGAGATGCCAAATCGGACTTTATTAGCAAGGTTAGAACGAGCATGGGCGCAATCATTAGGTGATGAAAGAGCATTAATTGGGTCGTATATTGAAGCTTTTATTGAGGTGTTAAATCAGCAAAATTCAGAAGAAATTAGTGAAATGCGCTATGAAATTGAAGTAAATCTAAAAGAGCTCAATCGATAACCACTATAGATTTTTATCAGACGATTTTCCCCTTTTTATACGAACTAAAAAAGGGGATTTTATACCGCTTACTTTTCCTTAATGGTTTTTTTTATTGGTGGTCCAAAGCGATTGGTTTTTTTGAATTCTGGAAACCAACATGGTAATAATAATAGTGGTAGCTTAAGTGTTGTTGTAACAAAATATAAAGGTTGTCCTTTATCAGTATCATTGATACGTCGTTTGATAGCAAAAATAGTATTCATTGCTATCAATGTCAAAATGACACAACTTGTTATATTGTCTAAATCATTTTTACTTAAAAACGTAACCATTTTAATAGATAAGATTAATTGCACGATAAAGCCTATTATATTTGTGCGCCCATTCCAACGCCAAAACTGCCACCATCTATTTGAGGGTAGGGATTGTGAATCAAGCCATTTTTTATTTTCAGTATCTTTTGCCAAAAGTAATGCTGCACAGAGTCGTAAAACTAAATCGTTATCGCTATCATTTTTAAATTCATCTAACAATTTTAGTTCATCATCATCACATACGCCGTATTGATTGGATAAGCGTTTAGCAAGTGATGCGAACTCGTTAAATTGCTTGGTATTGTGATATCTGTTTTTATTAATCGTAAAAGGATATCTCCAATTATCTTTTAAAGAGTTAGCTACCTTTTGTAGATCTTTATTGTTACCAACCAGTTTTTGTAACGTGTGATCTAATTTGGTTTTTTGTTCAGGTTTGTTTAATACAATCAGGTATAGCAATATCAAATAAGCTGGATTTTTTTTAGCTAATTTCTGTGCCCATAATTGTTCTATTTTTTGTTCTATATCATTAAAATCGATATAGTCTGGATCATCAATAAACCATTCTATTGAATCTGGATAATTGTTTAAAATACAATTAACTAGATCACTATCATTATCAATTAGGTTGTAAAGTTCAGATTGATTGTGCCAATTGCCATGTTTAAATATCTCTATTAATGGTTTAAGTTTATCATCCTCCTCCATAGTAAAATGATCATTTTTTTGTCGAATATAAATAGCGACATTTGTCGGATCGTTAACAATAGCATAAACTAATAAACAATGATAAAACCATTGCCAATACGCATTTTTGTTATTCATTCTTGTTGATGCATCTGGCGG
Organism: Gilliamella sp. B2887; assembly: GCF_026537015.1. Classification (NCBI taxonomy): domain Bacteria; kingdom Pseudomonadati; phylum Pseudomonadota; class Gammaproteobacteria; order Orbales; family Orbaceae; genus Gilliamella; species Gilliamella sp. B2887. The sequence continues at coordinate 74,911 of NZ_JAFNMX010000003.1, forward strand.
TTCGGGTAGCAAATAATATTCCATGAATTCTAAAAATATAGCCCAATCAAACATTTCCATATTTGAATAATGAAAGCTATGATATAAATGTAATTTAGCAATATCGGGGATCGCTTGGAATCTATCTAGCCATAAGCGACCATATAAAACCAGCTCACCATTTTCATTTGGATCGAATTTTTTAGGTAACTGGGCATTTTTATCCTTATCAAATAACCATGCTTTAAATTCTTGTATTGGTGAGAGTTGTTTGAGCCATGTTAGATGTTGTCGTGCCTGTCGTTGTAAATGATGCAGAATAAATTGTTCAAAAGGATCATTGCTTTGATCATCTAAAATTTCTTGTAATAATATTTCGTTACCATGGCGCAACATCACAGCATGCCGATATAATCGATATAATCGACTCGAACCGTCATCGCGTAACAATATCGATAGAATTTGTCGATAACTCCAATTTACGCTTAAACTCCAATTAACAAAATCAACAATTTCTTTTGGGTAACTGTCGATATCATCGAGTCCAGCTAATCGTGCTGTTGTGGCAGTAGTTAATTGCGGAATTGTGTGTAAATAAATTTCTGTTTTATCGGTGGCAGCACAATGACTTTTATTTAATGCCATAATTAATAGAGGGAAGTAATCTTTTTTAAAGTAGACGCACCAACCCGCGATCCAACTTTCTGCTTTTTCTCGATAATGCCCAGAATAATACAAGTCTAACCAGAATTGTAAGGCATTGTGTTTGTCTTCAAGCAAAGTATACTGAATAGCGGCTATATATTTCCAATCGATGATGGTTTGTTCATTTTGATCGTTTCCGGCAATACATTTTAAAGCATAATCCAAAATAAATTGATTTTTCATGTTTGCTTCACTATGCCAAAAAGCAAATTCAAGCATTAAATTTTTATCATCAGGAAGATAAATGACAGTATCTTGGGATAAGAACATATAAACATCGTCGGGTCTACGTTCCCAAAAAAACCATTTGATAGAATAAATATAATCAATAGTAGCATTTTGTAATGCTTTATTGGTTGTTGGTAGACAGGTGTAATCAAATAAATCGCCATGATCGATATGATTTAAGTAACTATCATATAGTTGAGATTCATCAGTAAACTGAGTCATTAATTGCTGACGCCAGCGTAAATTATCGGCTAGAATCTTAACACATGACTCTGAAATATTGGTTGTTTCATAGCTTAACGTTAATAATCGCCACTTGACTGAATCAATAACCGACATTGGGTAATCATAAAATGAAGCAATAAATTTTTGCCATTCATCTCTTTTATAACAACGCAGGGGATCTTCTAATAGAGCTTGGTAAGCTTGGTAAATTTCATTTGCTTGAATTTGTTCTTCTGTTAGTTGTAATAAAGACTCTTGTTCGGATTGTTGGGTTGCTGCATCAATAGCTGTTTCAGGTGAATTTGCATAATTTATTGCTGCTTCATAAGCCTCGCGCAATGCTTTAAATCCATTAGGATCCGTTTCTGGATGATATAATGGCAGCTTTGCACGATACGATTGACGAATAATCGCAGTATCCGTAGTGGGTTTGATGCCTAATATTTGCCAAAAATTTGTATTCATGACCAATCATACTCCCTTAAAGATTCTGGTTTTTCGCGTTCTTTAATATCAATGTACCAAGGTAGACGATTGCAAGGCGAATCTTCGTCGCTAATTAATATTTTCATGGTACGCGTTTGCGATGCTCTGGTTAATTCACAACGTAAAGCTTCAAGATTTTCTTTGTTGTTAAATGATTCCCAAAATTGAAAACCAACGGACCAACCAGCAAAGTAGTTACGCCAGGATTTATAAAAATATTGAGAACGAGCAGCAATTTTTGTAAGAATCCATAGCGCTTCTTCTTCGGTAATATATTTGTTGGTCGTGCCATTTCGTAGTATATATGCCATACGTGCATAATCCCAACTACGAATGCCACCAATACCACATACACAAAAAGTTTGTTCAACAAATTCCAGTAAAACTTTTTGATAATCGTCTTGATTTTGACAGTAATTACGCCAATCGGATTCTGAGGATCGACAGTATATTGAATAATAGTGAGATAATAATGGCGAATGTCCATTATCAACCATATCAAAAACACAATTGAGCAGAGTCTGACGAGATGTGATTCCCCAACTTTCGCTCAAATCTACAAAATTACGTTCGGGAATAAAGTATGCTGAAGTATAACTTGCACCATTATCTTTGTTTAAAGCAACCATTGGCGCGGACAAGCCATATAGCCAATCAATACTATCTTTATTCATGTGTTAATTCCAATAATTCCAAATGTTACATCATATTATTGACATTAGATTGTAACAAAAAAAGTAACTGTGATTAGTAATAAAATAGAACAATTTTTAAATCATTTATGTTCTTATATTTTTAATCGTTTTTATCATAACGTAATACACAAAATTGTTTTGCAAATCATTATCAACAAGGCATAATAACAGCGATTTTAGTATTTGATTATTACAATATGATAAATTGTAAGGAGTAATAATGAAGAGAGCTGCCTTAATTGCTGTGTTAATAACCGGTGCATTAATGTTACAAGGCTGTATTACTGCCGCTGTAATTGGCGCTGGCGCTACAGCTACTGCAAAAGTTGCTGCCGATCCTCGTACTACTGGTACACAAGTTGATGATACCACTTTAAATTCACGTATGGGGATAAAACTTAAAAATAATAGTCCTCAATTTATTGGAGCACGAATCGTTACCAGTACTTATGGCGGTGATATCCTTTTAACGGGTCAAGCTAACAGTGGACAAATCGAAAAGGCGGAAAGCTTGGCTTATGAAGTTGAAGGCGTAAAAAAAGTCTACAATCAAATTCGACTAGGTAAGCCTGTAAGTGCAGGGACAATCACCAATGATGCATGGATAACAACGAAAGTTAAATCTCAGCTAATAATGAATGCTAAAACTAAAGCACGCAATATTAAAGTTGTAACTGAAAATAGCGAAGTATTTTTGATTGGTATTGTGACATCAGAAGATGGTAAAGCTGCTGCACAACTTGCTAGTAAAGTCAATGGTGTTAAAAAAGTGATCACACTTTTTACTTATAGCCAAAATTAATGAGCATTTTTATAAATTAGTAACAATTTTTAGCAAAAAGGGGGAAAAGCTAGTTTTCCCCTCCTTTTTTATACAACAGATTGAATACGTTCAATGAGTTTAGTCATACCTTGTAATCGCGATTGACTTAGTTCATCAGTAATTTTCAACTCGCTTAATAAAGATTGAAAATCAATTTTGGCAATTTTTTCTGCCGTTTTGTGGTTAGCAATAATAATTAGAATGGTCAGTAAACCTTTAACAATACGCCCTTCACTGTCACCTTGAAATATAAAGGTATTATCCTTTTGCTTTTGATAAGTTAGCCAAACTCGATTTTCACAACCATTGACTTGGTTTTTATCAGTTTTTAAATTTTCAGGCATTGTTGGTAATTGTTTCGCTAATACAATTAATTGTCGATATCGGTCTTGCCAATTGTGTTGCTGTAAAAATAATTTGGTTAAGTCTTGCTGTGATAGCATAATATTGACCTATAAATGATTGACTGTTTGTAAAAAAGTTTCAGGTTAACTATACGTTTCAGTATAAAATTAGGCTAAGATTTCAATTGCATTTTGTAATGCTTGGATAAAAGTATCCACATCTTGCTGATTATTATATGGCATTAATGATAGACGAATAACCCCATGACAACCCAATTTCTTCATTAAGGGCTGAGCACATAGCTCGCCAGTACGAATCGCAATGTTCTGCTCGCTCAGTAAAATTGCTACATCATTAGGATGAATATCGTTAATATTAAATGTGATAATTGGGCTATTTTCAACATTGTAAAATTGTAAATTGGGCAGTTTGCTTAGCTGTGATTTAGCATAATGAGCTAATTGTTCCGTGTAATTTTCTGCTTTTTTAAGATCCCAATGGTTTAACCAATCAAGTGTTGCACTAAAGCCTACAATGCCTGCTATATTGGGTGTGCCTGCTTCAAATTTATAAGGAATCTCTTCTTGTATAAAGTCATCAAATGAGGCACTTTTTAGCATTTTACCTCCGCCATGCCAAACAGACATTTGCTCTAGTAAGGTTTGTTTACCATATAAAACCCCAAGCCCTGTTGGACCATACAATTTATGAGCCGAAAAAGCATAAAAATCAATATTAAGGGTTGTTACATCAATATCATGATGGACAATTCCTTGGGCACCATCTACTACTAAGATAGCATTATGTTGATGAACGATATGGCTAATTGTCGCTAAATTTGGGCAAAATCCAGTGACATTTGACATATGAGTTATTGCTACAATTTTAGTTCTTGATGATATTATAGATGATAATTCATCCACATCGGCGGACCATTCAATGACTTTTGCTCCAGTTTGTTGAGCGACCATTAACCAAGGTATTAAATTACTGTGATGCTCTAATTGACTGACAATAATTTCGTCCTCAGGTTGTAATACACAGCGAGCATAACTTTGGGCAATTAAATTAATTGATTCAGTAGCGCCGCGAGTCCAGATAATTTCAGTATTTTTGTTAGCATGAAGCAAATTAGCAACATTCTGACGTGCTTTATCAATAGCAAGGGTTACTTGCAACGCATCATGATGTAAACTTCGTTTGGCTGTTGCGGTGTTATGTGCATAATAGGTTACGGTGGCATCCACCATTACCTGAGGTTTAAGGGCCGTCGCGGCGGAATCAAGATACACACTATTACCGTTTAGTGCTGGAAAATCAGCCCTAAATTGCTTTGGTGTAAAATGTTTATTGACTAAGTTCGAGTCCAGCAATACCATTCCAGTAACCATTACAGTCTCGTTTATGTTCAATGTGCAGCGGATTAGAGCCATCTTCATTAGCTTTAAATTGTTTTACAATATCAAGTGTTTCGATTCCTAATGGCGATATTCGTACAATATCGACTAATCCTTTCATCTCTTTTAAATTATTACCTAAGTTATAACAATAACCGCTTTGTGTTTGGATGCCGTTTAGTACAAAAACTTTTTGTTGTTCTTGCGAAAATACTTCACGACCAACCGGATAGTTAATGCAGCAAGTTTCACATTTATCTTTTGGTCTATCCTCTGAACGAGCGGTAAAACAACGTGCGGAATAAGCTAAAGGTAAGTAACCATAACTAAAGACTTCCACTTCGAAGTTTTTTTCAATATTTAGACTTTCAAACTGTGTAAGAACATTACTGAGCCAATCGCGTGAAAGTTCAACAGGCATACACCAACGTACCATACCTCGGTTTTGTAATAATTTTAAAGTCAAGGCGTTATAACAGTTGATAGCGGGACCTGCAACGAAAGGTAATTTATTTTCTTGAGCAATATTGATGGCAGCTAAATCATTGGCCTCCACCAAAAAGTCTCCATTATTGACTAGCTGTCGTAAATCATTTAATTCGGAGGGAGCTTCAAGCAAAGCCAATGTTGAAAGTACTACTTGCTTGCCTGATTTGGCGATTTCCTTAGCTAATTCTAGCCAATTGGGGACTTTCATTTCTCGACGTTTGGTACAAACTGTTTCGCCCATATAAATAATATCAGCTTCACTCTCTTTTGCAGCGTGATAAAAGGCTTCGGTTTCAGTTTTAGGCCAATAATAAAGCACTGGTCCTAATGCATATTTCATGGTTTTGCTCACTATAATTTATTTATCTTAAATCTGGTTTCAATTAATAAAATGACATAACGTAAGTTGTTAAGTACATAAAAAATCAAGAACTGATAAGTTTGATAATCAATATTTCTTGATAATTAATAAAGCAGTATACTCACTATGGTGCTATTGCCATTTCCGGTGGTAAGCACCTAATGTAGTTTGGGTTCCTTCAGATACAGAACCTAGTGTATCCATCCAGCTTTTTTCTGCCTGGAATGATTGTGGATTTGCTTTATAGCGATCAATTGCTTGACGCCATACTTTAGTTACTTGTTCAACGTAGGCAGGGCTACGTTGACGACCTTCAATTTTGACTGACGCAATATTGGCTGCAAACAGCTCAGGTAATAGTTCAATTGTGTTTAAACTGGTTGGTTCCTCAATAGGATGATAAAGTTCATCTCCTACAAAATAACGACCTTTACATAAGGTTGGATAACCAGCATTTTCACCTTTTTTATGGCAATCAATTAATACATTATTTAAGCGCGACTCAAGACCCTTTTCGGTTTCTTCCCAGCGAACAAATTTTGCTGGTGAACAAGCACCGACAGTGTTGGGGGATTCGCCTGTAAGATAAGAAGATAAATAACAACGTCCTTCTGCCATAATACATAAACTACCAAAGGCAAATACTTCAAGTGGAACTGGCGAAACTTGTGAAAGTTGCTTTACTTGATGCATAGAAAGTACACGCGGTAACACAATACGATGTACGTGAAAATTGTTATAGTAGAACTTAATTGATTCTTCATTGGTTGATGATGCTTGTACTGAGACATGACGCTCAAGGTTTGGATATTTTTCAGCAGCATAATCTAGCATTGCTAAATCCGCAATAATAAGTGCATCGGCACCAATATTGGCGGCTGTATCAACTGCATATTGCCAACGCTGGAAATTTTCAGGATGCGCAAAGGTGTTAATTGCAATATGGAGTTTTTTACCATGTCTATGCACATAGTCAGAGGCTTCAATTAAGCGCTTCTCATTAAAATTCAAACCAGCAAAATGACGGGCATTAGTATCATCTTTTAAACCAATATAAACCGCATCAGCACCATTATCAATGGCTACTTTAAGTGATGGTAAAGATCCTGCTGGACAAAGAAGTTCCATAATTATTCCTAACTTAAGTTCGCTTTTTTATACGCTAAGTATTATGCAATAATTCTTAATTTATTGCGAATAGAAAGCCAATTATGCGGTGAAAAAAGTTACGATAGAATGATTTAACCATTTTTATTAACTCTAATTAATCTTGGTGAGCTAACTTAATAGTTATCAATAAAGTTCTTACTGATTAGCTAGATATAAATAAAGCAAATTAAGTAACAAGGTGATAGAGGATCAGCGTTACGAGAATAAGGCTATTTTAGCCATCAATCCTAACATAATCTGGCAATGAAGCGGTAAAACCTTTATACTATACTGTAAATTTTAGTATGACTATGTGAGTTTTACTAAAACCATCCGTTCTTTAACATCATCAATTGGAAGAAATTTATGCATCCGATGCTTAATATTGCTATTCGCGCTGCTCGTAAAGCAGGTAATGTGGCCATAAAGGCTTATGAAAACCCTAGTTCAATCGAAATTGATACTAAAGGCGCTAACGATTTTGCTACTAATGCTGATCGCGCTGCTGAAGCTTTGATTATTGAAACAATCAAAAAAGCGTATCCTGATCATACTATAATCGCCGAAGAAAGTGGTTTGGCTAAAGGTAATGATGCTGAAACTCAGTGGATAATTGATCCAATTGATGGTACGACCAATTTTATTAAGAATATTCCGCATTTTGCTGTTTCTATTGCCGCTCGTGTTAAGGGCAAAACCGAAGTTGCTGTGGTTTATAATCCAATGAGTAATGAATTGTTTACTGCTGCGCGTGGTAAAGGTGCTCAGCTTAATGGTTACCGTATTCGTGTCAGTAACGCTAAAGATTTAGATGGTAGTGTGCTAGCAACGGCATTTCCATTCAAGGCTAAACAATATAGCGATAGCTATTTTACGGTTCTACAAAAGTTATTTACTCGATGTGGCGATTTTCGTCGTAGCGGTTCGGCAGCTTTAGATTTGGCTTATGTTGCAACAGGTCGTCTAGACGGCTTTTTTGAAATTGGTTTAAAACCATGGGATATCGCTGGCGGTGAATTGATTTTGCGTGAAGCTGGCGGTGTGATGACCGATTTTGCTGGTGGTAATAATTATATGGTTTCTGGTAATGTTGTCGCTGGAAATCCTAGAATTGTTAAAGATCTATTGGTTTCCACTCAAAACGATTGGCCAGAAAAATTACGTAATTAATTTTTTAGATTAAAATACAGGGTTATCAAGATCCTGTATTTTTCGTATACAGATTTTTAATCTTATCTAACTGATTAAATTAAATTATTATAGTTAGTCTGCTAGTTTAACAATTGAACAATTAACTTCTGATCCTAGGCTATTTAAGCAAGGGTATCCCCATTTATACATTGCTTTTAATATGAGTTTAACCGTTTTACCAAAATAAGTTTATGAATATTCGACTTTCGGTGGAATAACTGGGAATACTTTACAATTAATAAGCCATTTGTTTCAAGATCACCTAGTTGTTGAGTGAGCATTTTAGGTGTGCATATGGGCTTTCTTTACGTAACTAAGAATATCTTAATGTTTTTTCTTCCATTAATTTTAATAAAATTAGATAGTTGTATTCTTATCCAATGATATTTGTTGTTGTCTCAACTGGCAGCAAATAGTAGGTTGATAATCTTCATTAGGATCGGATTTATACGTCATGTTAATGACCCAATAGTTTCTTTTGGGGAAGTATAGATCAAAAAAGTTCATTCTTGCTATAAGAATAATAAACATTAGAATGGTTATTAAATAGGTTATTAATAGAATCGTTACTAAAACATTTTTGATGTTGTTATAGTATTATAATCATTGAGATTATTGCTATCTTGATTGAGTATTAAAAAAGACTTGTTTTATAGGTGGCTATCAGTTATTTGATGTCATTTAATAGGACAGGCTCATTTTAATCAAGATAAGAAATAGTCTTTCTCTATCTGTTAAAACAATAATAGATTTAGTTGGAAAATAGTTTGTTAACATTCAGCCAATACTGAACCCAAACAACATCAACACTTAAGGGATGCAGCAAATGAAAACAGTTGAATACAATTTTTTTGTTGAAGATATGAGCTGCGCATCATGTGTTAGCCGTGTAGAAAAAGCATTAAGAAAGATTGATGGTGTGATTGATGTTAGTGTAAACCTTGCAACTGAAAAGGCCACCGTTAAGGCTAATGCTGATGTTAAATTAGAAACTTTAATGGCAGCAGTTGATAAAGCTGGTTACCATGCAGTGAAGATTTCCGAGCCGGAAATTCACGCTAAAGACGTGAGTAAGCAAGCATCAGTTTGGCCGATTATTATTTCGGTTATATTAGCACTTCCTTTTGTTTTGCCGATGTTATTTGAATTATTTGGAATTCATTGGATGATGCCCGCTTGGCTGCAATTAGTGATTGCTTCGATTGTACAATTTGGACTTGGCGCTAAATTTTATCGTAGTGGTTTTAATGCAGCTAAAGCATTGTCTGGGAATATGGATTTACTTGTTGCTATTGGTACCAGCGCTGCTTATGGACTTTCTCTTTATCAGCTTATTATTGGTCATGCCGATCACCTCTATTTTGAGTCATCAGTGGTTATTATTACCTTGATCTTGATTGGTAAATGGTTAGAGTCAAGGGCCAAACATCAAACGACCCAAGCGATTGAGGCACTTTCTGCGCTTCGCCCTGAAGTAGCATTAGTTCGACAAGGGGAGCAAGAGGTGAGTTTGCCAATAAGTCAGGTTAAGGTTAATGATGTGGTGGTTATTAAACCCGGTGAGCGAATACCCGTTGATGGTATTGTTCTTGAAGGCGCATCAAGTTGTGATGAGTCTATGTTGACTGGGGAAAGTTTTCCGGTTACTAAAACACTCAATAGTACCGTAACCGGTGGAACTATAAATGGTGAAGGACTATTAATTGTAAAAACAACCGCTATTCAAGCTGATTCTATGTTGTCTAAGATTATTGCTATGGTTGAGTCAGCCCAAGCGAAAAAAGCACCAATTCAGCGTATTGTGGATCGGATTAGTGCTATTTTTGTACCCGTCATTTTATTGATTGCTTTAATTACATTGCTTGCTTGGGGCTTTATTTCTCATGATTGGCAGCAAGCTTTACTTCATGCGGTTGCCGTGTTAGTGATTGCTTGCCCATGTGCGCTAGGGTTAGCAACGCCAACAGCTATAATGGTTGGTACGGGGGTTGCTGCTCGTCATGGTATTTTGATTAAAGATGCCGAAGCACTTGAGACCTTACACAATATTAATACTGTAGCATTTGATAAAACTGGCACATTAACAATCGGTAAACCAGAGTTAGTTGAACTAGATGTGCTGGGCATGGAAACAGCCGATCAAATTCTTTCTGTTGCAGCATCTATGCAAGCAGGTAGTGAACACCCACTAGCTAAAGCAATATTAGCTAAGGCTAAATCCTACAGTTATGCACAAAATATTACATCAATCGCGGGTTCAGGAGTGATGGCAACGATTGATAGCCATGAATATTATTTAGGCAGTTTGCGTTGGATGAAAACGTTAAATGCCTATTTTGTAGATATGCAGGATAAAGTTAATGAGCTTACGCAAAAAGGTTACACAATCTCATTTTTAGCCAAACAGCAATCAGAAAATAGTATTGTGATATTAGCCATATTCGGTTTTTCTGATGTTATTAAGCCTGAAGCGAAAAGTGCTATTGATGCATTACATCAATTAAAGGTAAATACGGTTATGTTAACCGGTGACAATCAACAAGCTGCTAATTATGTAGGACAGCAATTAAATTTGGATAAAGTTATTGCTGAAGTTTTGCCTCAAGATAAAGCGAACTATATTTATCAATTACAAAAAGATAGCCAAAGTAATAATAAAGTTGCCATGGTTGGTGATGGTATCAATGACGCACCGGCTTTAGCTGCCGCTGATATTGGTATTGCAATGGGGACGGGAACTGATGTCGCAATGCATACAGCCAGTATTACTTTAATGCGTGGCAATCTATTTTTAATTGCCGATGCTATCGATATTTCTCGAAGAACTTATAATAAAATTAAACAAAACCTATTTTGGGCGTTTATCTACAATTTAATTGGCATACCTCTCGCTGCTTTAGGTTTTTTAAATCCAATGATAGCTGGTGCAGCAATGGCACTGAGCAGTGTGAGTGTGTTGACAAATGCGTTGTTGTTGAAACGATGGAAAGCTCGTTCTGAAACAAAATAATTTGATATTTTGTAAATTGAGGAGACGGATTGTCTCCTTATTGTTTATTTATAAGGTTAAACCCAACTTGTGATCCTTTACCTTGCTCAGTAACAAATACCCCAACTGCGGTAATGAGTTGTTCATTATAATAAATTAAGGGAATACGGGTGCGCATCCACGGTGGAATATGATGCTCTTGCCACAATTTTTTTATCGATCGCGATCCCTGGCGTTGAACAATTTGAAATTGCCCTTGAGCATGAAATCGGACTGATACGGTTTCATCATTTTGTGGTAAACGACAAGTTAAATTGGTTTGGTAATTGGGCTGCAATATACCTAAATTATCCGGCAAAGTTAGCGAAGCGGTTAAATCCCAAGGTAAAATTTGTTGCTCAATATCTTGATACAAAGGCAACAAATAGAGCTGGTTTTGATATCGGCGAATTTGCCAATTATGCAATATGAATTTCGGATTAGCATCTTCTTGTGCCAAAGCCACTGTTTGCCATATCAACGATAACTGTTTTTGGCTTGGCATATTGATTTGTTGAGATCGAAACCACATTCGTAGTATGGCATTACGTTTATAGTCCGAATAGCCATGTAACGCTGTTAAACATAACTGCCCTTTTGATGTTGTAACTTGTTTAAAATCAGCTAACAGTAGTTCGTTAAGTAGCGCTTCTTGTTGTTGGCATAATTTTGCACTGCGAGCAACCATTTGTGAAAAATGAGGCCAACGATGATTAAGTGTTGGTAGAACATTTAAACGTAAAAAGTTGCGATCGTAATGGTCATCTTGATTACTTTCATCTTCTATCCAACTTAATTGGTGTAGATTGGCATACTGTTCAATCTCTTGACGAGATATCGTTAATAATGGTCGAAGATGTTGTCCATTTTCAATCGGCATAGCGGATAAGCCAGTTGGTCCACTTCCACGCTTTAACGCTAAAAAGAAAGTTTCACATTGATCGTCAAGGTGCTGGGCAGTACATAAAAACTCATTATTTTCTAAATGTCGATAAATTGCTTGATAACGGGCTTCTCTGGCTTGTTCTTCAATATTGCCAGCTGTTCTATCAAGTTTTACTTTTTCAATAATCAAAGGGACTTGCCAAACTAGGCATTGTTGTTTGCAATGTTCAGCCCAATTATCGGCATTTTGACTCAAACCATGATGGATATAAATTGCTCTGAGTTGCAAATTTTGTAACTGTCGCTTTAAATTGACTAATGCTTGCATTAATACGGTTGAATCAACTCCACCACTGAAGGCAACAAGTAGCGATTGCCGACCGTTTAGGTGTTGTAAAATAGTTTGTTCAATCACATTGTCGCTCTTTGTTTGATGACCCATCTGCTATCCATTTATACTAAACTTTGTAATGCATTAACCTTGTTTGTATGTAGTTTGATTCTATCCAAACCAGCAGCCAAATCGGCAATTAAATCATCAGGATCTTCAAGACCGATATGTAATCGGATTAATGTACCAGTGAAATCAATGCCGGATATTGGTCGTATTTTTGCTAGATCTTCGGGTTGGTTGGCCAATATTAGTGATTCGAATCCACCCCATGAATATGCCATTGAGAAGTGAGTCATATTATCTAAGAAATCAGATAATTGCACTTCGCTTAAATGATCGTTAAGTACAAATGAAAATAGACCACTAGCGCCACTAAAATCACGTTTAAAAAACTCATGTCCTTTACAACTTTCGAGTGCTGGATGATTAACGGTTGCCACTTTAGGGTGATTAGCTAACCAATTTGCCACTTTTATACTGCTTTCATGATGTTGTTTTAATCTAACGGCTAAAGTTCGCAATCCTCGTGCTGCCATATAAGCGGTATCTGCGTCACACATTTGCCCCATTAAATAAGAACGTTCACGTAATTTATCCCAACAGCGTTGATTGGCAACAGCCGTTCCTAACATGGCATCTGAGTGACCAATTAAATACTTAGTACCGGCTTGAATTGAGATATCAACATCGTGCTCTAATGCTTTAAATAAAACACCTGCTCCCCATGTATTATCCATCATAATCACAATTTCTGGATTCACGCTACGGATTGCTTTAACAATTGCAGGCACATCATGCAGTTCCATGGTAATTGAGCTTGGTGATTCAAGAAATACCACTTTAGTATTCGGTTTTATATATTTAGTAATATATCGACTAATGAGTGGCGGGAAATAATCGGTTTCCACTCCAAAATCTTTAAGTATATGCTCACAAAATTCTTGGGTAGGTTCGTAACTGGCTTCCGATACCAGAATATGATCTCCTGCTTTTACAAAAGCTAAAATGGCATTTGCAATTGCTGCTGCTCCACAAGGATATAGGTAACAGCCTGCTCCTCCCTCTATTTCTATCATGGCATCTTGCAAAGCAAAATGAGTTAAAGTGCCACGACGACCGTAAAATAGAGCCCCTTTAGTACGATTTTCCATTGCTTCTTTTTTTGCTTTGATTGAATCAAAAACTAGCGATGAAGCTCGCTGAATAACGGAATTGACTGCACCTTGGGTATAGCGTTTTTTTCGACCCGCATGAACTAATTTTGTTTGTAATGACATGATGCATCCTTAGTGATCTGATAAATTTTGGTAACAGTTAGCATAGCATGCTGTTAAAATAGTAAAAAATAAATTTTGTTTAAAATGGCTATACAAAATGTTAATTGTCCAACTTGCCCATTTAGACACGGCAGAAGTGAACTATTCGCTATTATCAACACAAATCATTAACGATGCTGAATTATTCAATGGAAGACGAAAAAAACAGTTTTTAGTCTGTCGTTCAATCTTAGCGAGTTTACTTAATCAGTATTGTCAAATTGATATTTTACCAACTATGGTCATAGGTGATAATCACCGACCTTGTTTTTTAAATACTAATCTTCCTGATTTTAATATCAGTCATAGTCAAGATTGGGTAGCTGTTGCAATATCGTTAAATGGTAGCATCGGTCTTGATATTGAAGTCGATCGCCCCCGAAAAAATTATTTGGATGTTGCCAAAAACTTTTTTTCCGATGCGGAGTGTCAATGGATGATGAAGCAAGCGGATACTTTAAAAGCCTTTTGGCAGCTTTGGACATTAAAAGAATCAGCACTTAAATTATATGCTAAAGGCGTTTGGCAAATAAAATCAGTAAAAGTCGATATTGATAAAAAGTTGATTAGTGCACCATTTGGACAGCATTTTTATTATCAATATCAGCAAGTAGCATCGGTTCATCTTGCTGTTAACCATAATAAACCTATTACAGAATTGATACTACAATCTTAATGAATAAATATGCTGTTACATATTTAACCTGTAATAGGATCTGTGGAATGAGTTTATTGTGTACTTATTATAAATAATTTTGATTCGCTTCTAATAAAGATAAAATGATTGTTAATAAGGGGATAGTGAATCCCCCCTTATTTTAGTTAAATAAGGTAAATATCTTGAAGAATTTTTCTGTTTTTATAATCTAATTGATATTCTTTAGTTAACCAATTGTCGATTGTGTTATATCGTTTTTTGATTTCATCAATAGCTGCACTTAAAAACTCTTCTTTCGCTGCAAAAATGGTTTTTTGTTTTTCAAATTCTTTTGGTGATAATTTACTTTTATTTTGACTCAATATGGCTTCGCGATATTCATTTAAATAACGTTCGGTAAGTAAGTAATCTTGCATAACAACATCTTCACTCACACCCAATGCAAATAGGGTTAAGGCGACACCGACACCTGTTCTATCTTTTCCTACAGCGCAGTGTTGTACTAATGGTTTTCCGTTGGCATTGAATAGCAGCGATATTAGCTTTTTATATGCTGGATTATTGAATGGTAATAATTGATAAAGTTGAACCATAAAATCAAACGGTGAGTATTTTTTCATAATGAAAATATCATTACTGGTTAGGCTTGCTGTAATTTCATCATCTAATGGGTTTGCTGGCACATTAATATATTGGCTATTATTCCAAAGATTATCGGGACTACGATTGATTTCATGTTGATCTCGATAATCTAATACATAATGCAAATTAAGCTCATCAGATAAAAAGTTTTTTTCACCCTCATTAATACGTGAAAATTCACCTGAACGATACAACATTCCTGAACGAATCTGACGTCCATCATTGGTTTTAATGCCACCTAAATCACGAAAATTGATTCCATTTTTGATTGGTACAACTGATGTCATTATAGGTCCTTATTTTGGTTAACTTTGCTTGCTATATTAACATGTTTCTGATTAGAATTGATTCATCGTTTTTGCATTAATATTGCTTGAGGAAATTATTATGTCGACGTTATCTATTTTACTTTCGGAAAAACCCGCACCATCAAAGTGGGGTAAAGATGGATTGCTCAGTTTTTCAGAAGATGCTGTGACCATTCATTATCAATTCGAGCATCGATATGATGCCATTCAGCGAGCTGCACGAAAGTTAGATAATCAAGGTATTAAGTCAGTTAAACTTAGTGGTGACAATTGGGATTTAGAGTCATGTTGGCATTTTTGGATGGGTTATCGTAATGCTAAGAATCATAATAAAGTCAGTTGGGCAAAGTTAAATAATAAAGATAAGCAAGAATTAAAAAATCGCTTAGCCATTATTGATTGGTGTCGTGACATTGTTAATCAACAAGCAGAAACATTAAGCCCTTTAGAACTGGCAACACAAAGTGCAAAATTAATTAGTCATTATTCCTCTGATATTACCTATAACATTATTTCAGGTAACGCATTAAAAGAACAAGATTATATGGGAATCTACACGGTTGGCAAAGGTTCTGATAGGCCGGCAGCCTTGCTTGAGCTTGATTATAATCCTACTAAAAATCCAAAAGCGCCTATCGTTGCTTGCTTAGTTGGGAAAGGTATTACTTTTGATTCAGGAGGATATAGCCTAAAACCAAGCAATTTTATGGAATCAATGCGATCGGATATGGGGGGAGCTGCATTGGTAACAGGTGCTCTGACCCTTGCTATTGCTCGAGGAGTTAATCATCGTATCAAACTTTATTTATGCTGTGCAGATAATTTGGTAAGTGGTAATGCTTTCAAATTGGGTGATATTATTCGTTATCGTAATGGTAAAACAGTGGAAGTTGATAATACCGATGCTGAGGGTCGCTTGGTTTTAGCTGACGGATTAATTAGTGCTGATAATGATAACCCAGATTATATCATTGATTGTGCAACCCTTACTGGTGCAGCAAAAATTGCTGTAGGTAATGATTATCAATCATTGCTCTCATTTGATGATAAATTTGCTCATCAGTTATTAGCAAGTAGTCAAGCTGAACATGAGAATTTCTGGCGACTACCATTAGCTGATTTTCATCGCTCTCAATTTCCATCTTCTTTTGCTGATATGGCAAATTCCGGATTACCGAATACCGCTGGCGCAAGTACGGCAGCTGCTTTTTTATCCTATTTTATTAAGAATTATAAACAAAATTGGCTACACATTGATTGTTCAGCAACCTTTCGTAAAAGTGCAACCGCATTATGGGCAACAGGTGCTACAGGTGTTGGTATAAGAACGCTTGCTAATTTATTAAGTAACCTAAAATAAAATATCTGTATTGGCAATAAAAGAAGAAAGCCATCTTAAATTATTAAGATGGTTTTTTTAGGAGCGCATCGTTTTAAAAAATTATTCCATCTATTCAATAATGGTTACCTTTTTAATATAGACCGGATCAACTGGCACATTTTGGTGAGGTCCAACACGGTGAGTTGCTACATTCACAATTTTATCAACAGTATCCATCCCTTTAATCACTTTACCAAAAACAGCATAACCGTAATTTTCAGGTGATTGGTAATTGAGAAATTCGTTGTTAACAGTATTAATAAAGAATTGGCTAGTTGCACTATCCACATTACTTGTTCTTGCCATGGCTATCGTACCACGATTGTTTTTCAAACCATTGTTTGCTTCATTTTTTATCGGTGCATTTCCCTCTTTAAATTTCAATTGATCGTCGGCTCCACCACCTTGAATCATAAAGCCAGGCATGACGCGGTGAAAGGTTAAATTTTCATAAAATCCACTCTTAACATAATCAATAAAGTTTTTAGTAGTTATTGGCGCATGTTCGCTATCTAATTCAATTTCAATATCACCCAGACTCGTTTGCAATAACACTTGAGTATCAGCGCCAGCAACACTAGTAAAAAGAGTGAACAACAATGATATAAATAACAATTTGATTTTTTTCATATATTATTTCCTTAATCCGATATAGTTGGCTGATTATACCGAATATTTGATTATTTTAAATAATTATTATGCAACATCAGATGAAATTATGTGTCATAGATCGCAATTTTATTCTTTATTAAGAACACGTTTTTTAAACATTTATTATAAATGAATTTACTGGGTTTCTATTTTGAAGTGGATCCAAATGATAAGTAGATTTTATACTGAAACATTATGTTAACCTCAAACTTTTTTACAAAAAACAAACTTTATGCGCTGTATTTTATGTAATATGTCTTTATCTTTATCTCATCATGGTATTTGCAGCCAATGTGTTAAAAATTTACCTAAATTCAATAAGATTTGTCCCCAATGTTGTTTACCCCATTCGTTATCAACAAATGTATGCTATCGATGTCGAGAGCATAAACCCTATTGGGACGAACTTATTGCTGCTAGTGAATATATTCACCCATTAAAGAATTTAATTCATCACTTAAAATTTTATAAAAAAATTGAATTAAATTTGGCATTAGCCAGATTAATGTTTTTAGCCTGGTATCAACGGCGGGAAATGGAAGGCTTAGCTAAACCAGATTTGGTAACTTGTGTTCCTTTACATCATTTTCGATATTGGTCCCGAGGCTACAATCAAGCTGAATTGTTAGCAAAACCGATTGCTAAATGGTTAAATCGCGATTTTTATCCTCATCTGTTATCAAGAAGGAAAAATGCGACAGATCAAAAGAAGTTATCACTTAAACAACGGATGAGCAATGTTGAAACACTTTTTGTTTGTAACCAAAATGTTGCTAATAAATCGGTAATGCTTATTGATGATATTGTTACTACTGGTAATACTATAAATGTTATTAGTCAACAGTTAAAACAACGCGGGGCTACTCGTGTTGAGATAATTTGTTTATGCCGTACGGTATTGTAAAATCCTAAACAGCCCCTATAATAACCAAGAAAGTTAGTCAACTATTATAAATGATGCTGGGTATTATTTATACCAAATAGTGTTAAAGTGAGGAGTTATGTCTATTATTACTATTTCTGAATCAGCTCAACAGCACTTTAAAAAATTGCTTGCTAATCAACCAGAAGGCACACAAATTAGAGTATTTGTTATGGATCCAGGTACGCCTAGTGCAGAATGTGGCGTTTCATATTGTCCGGCTGATACAGTTGAAGATAATGATATAGAAGAAAAGTATGCCGATTTTTCTGTTTATATCGATGAATTGAGTGCCCCATTTTTGGAAGAAACTGTGATTGATTATGTGACGGATGAATTTGGAGCACAGTTAACTTTAAAAGCACCAAATTCCAAAATGAGAAAAGTTGCGGATGATGCCCCGTTAATTGAACGAGTCAACTATGTTATCCAAGCACAGATTAACCCTCAGTTGGCAAGTCATGGTGGACGTGTAAATCTAGTTGAGTTAACCGACGATAATTATGTCATATTACAATTTGGTGGTGGATGTAATGGTTGCTCAATGGTTGATTATACGTTAAAAGAAGGTATTGAAAAACAATTAATGGTTGAATTTCCTGAACTTGCAGGAGTGAAAGATATTACCGAACATCAAGCGGGCGCACATTCATTTTATTAAAATGCATTGAAAATAATTTTGATTTAGAACTTGCTTATTGCTGGGATTAAGTCATAATCAGGGGCTATGTGTCTGTTCATTTTATGATGGCGTTTTATGAATCAAGTTAGTATTATTTCAGATCTTATTATTTGGATTGAAAAAAATTTGGAACAGCCATTGTCTATTGATAATGTATCGCAAAAGTCTGGTTATTCAAAGTGGCATTTACAACGAATGTTTAAAGAAGTAACGGGTCAAGTTCTTGGTACGTATATTCGCCATCGTCGCTTAACTTATGCGGCGCTCGCTTTGCGTATGACAAGCAAGCCGATTTTAGACATTGCTATGCAATATCGTTTTGATTCGCAACAAACATTTACTCGATCTTTTAAAAAACAGTTTAATGAAACTCCAGCAAGTTATCGTCGAGGTGAATTTTGGGATCCTGTAGGATTAACACCAGCAATTGATCTTAATAAAAATCAGCTTTCACTACCTGATCCCAAATTTGTTGATATGCCGAAACAGACTTTTTGGGGGATTTCATTTAAGAATAATTGTAATTTAGGGCAATTATTAGACGAAGAAAATAGACTTCGGACGCAGTTTTTTCATAATTATTTATCTCGTTGTACAAATAATAATGAAGATTTGCCTGATAAAATTTATGCGTTTAGTCGTATATTAAAAAGTAAAGATAACACCAATGAGCAAGAATTACTTTATACCATTGCGTTAGATCATAATAATAATCTTGAACATATTGAAGAAGTTGTCAGTGAAGGTGGATTATATTTGTGCTTTAAATATATTGGTTCGCCAGATAATTTTAGTGATTTTATCTCTCAAGTACATTTAGCTGCAATGCCAACCCTAAAAGTACGGTTGCGTAGTTCCAGTTGTTTAATCGAAATTCATCATAATCATCAAAATGATACAGTCTGCTCTGTGAAAGATATTAAAACTATGGAGTGTGATTACTGCGTGCCAGTTGTTACAGAAACTGAAGTTAATATCCAACAAAATTTATAACGATACTTTTTACAAGTATCGCTCATTGTTATTAGCCATGTTTTAGTTATCTGAGCTTAATAGAGTGTTTTCTAACCATTTTTTAAACTCAGGTGTTGCCTCTTTAAGACTATTAGAACCTCGAGTTACTGTTGCAATGCCTATTTTTAGTTGATCTTTTAACTGCCGTTGGTTGATAGAACCGTCAAGCAATGAATGTACAATTTTCATTCTGGTTATCAGGGCATCTCGCTCATCGGCTGTCATTAATAATTTTAATATATCAAGTGAATAACCGTCATTAAAAGCTTGGTGTAATAGCTTAACGGTTTGTTGCCATTCGTTATTTTTCATTATAATCACCATTAATATTGTTTATTAAATTCATGCTGAGTTAAAATTTGTGGATTTTTTTTACCTAAGATCATTTGATAGATATAGTCATAAACTAATACATTTTTCACGTAATTACGCGTTTCAGTAAATGGAATGCTATCAATAAAAGCAACAGCATCAAGTTTTCCACCACTCTCTTTTAACCAGCCTTTGACACGATTAGGTCCTGCATTATAAGCTGCTGAAGATAATATCCGGTTATTATCATTTTGTAGATAAACTGAATTTAAATAGTAGCTACCCAATTGTATGTTGATTTTAGGATCGAACAGCTGTGTTGATGAAACATAAGTAATAGAGCCCATTTTTTTAGCCGTTTCTTTTGCGGTGGCTGGCATCAATTGCATTAATCCTCTGGCTCCAGCTGAAGACTGTACTGTAGTATCAAGCGCACTTTCTTGACGAGAGATAGCTAAAGCATAAGAAAATGGGATAGCTTTATCTTTTAAGGCATTATGATATAAGTCACGGTACATGATAGGTAGGCGTTCGGTCCAATTATTCCATAGTTTGCCTGCAATGGTTGCTTGAATACTTAGATCTCCCCAACCTTTATGTAAAGCATATTGAGCTAATTTCGGGTATTCATTATTATCCATTTGACTATTGAGCATATATCGCCATTCTCGGCTTGATTCTGATAACATACCTAAACTACGTAATTCATTAATTCTTTTGATAAAAGGTTTATTATCAAACTTAGATTTTAATGTTGAAATTTCGGTATGGGTAATTTTTTGTGATTGATTATTAAGAGAGTAATATTGATTCAGTGCTTGTGCACTAATCATACCATAAAAGCCACGTTTCGTTGTGAGTGTTTGTAAAATCCCATGCGCTTCTTTTTTTTGATTATTTTTTAATAACACACGTGCTTTCCAATATTGCCAATCCTCTTTTAATTGATCTTCTGGTGTTAGTTGTGCTAGCCAATAATCAATATCTTTGTAATTATTTTCATCAATAGCTATACGGATACGTTTTTCAACCAACGATGAATCATGACTTTTGGCAATATAATTGTCTCTCCATTTAATTTGTTCATCAGTAGCAGAATCATTAAAATAAACACTAGCTAAACTTTTTTGCAATAAACTTTGTTCGTTTTCATTTAATTTTTGCTGATTAATTAATTGCGGTAATAAAGTCTCAGCTAATTTCATATCGACTTTGGTTAAACGAGAGAATGATGCTAAAATAATTTTTTTAGTAAAAGAGCTTGCTTTAATATTTTTTGAGAAATCTTCCAATTTTCTTGGATTATCAAATAAGTCTAGTAAATGGCTTTTAGTCGTTGTATAACGTTCATCTAATAAGTTTGCAAGATGTCGAGCTAATTTTAAATTATTTGCTTCGACTGCCAATTCAATACGTAATAATATTAAATTATTTGTTCGTTTACCGATTTTAGTCCAGGCATCAAGTAATGGATCACATGCAGAAGAAAGCTCTTTACCTGTAAGCCAAAGTGATTTCACATCATTGAAAATGAATTTATCATCGTTTTTCTTGAGTAAAGCATATTGGTAGAGACAATTAGAAGGTATCGAATTATCTTTAGGAAATGAAATTATAGAATCCCAATCTTGGCGATTGGTTAATTCTCTTAAATAAGATTGTGTTAGAGAGTTTGTTAAAGGAAAATCCTGATATTTTTTGACAAATTCTCTGACCATATTTGGGGGAACAACTTTTATATTTTTTTGAAAAAATTGCACGGCAGCATAAGGATATAATGGATAATTTTTTAGGGTTGCAAGTAATGTTTTTTGTTCTTGAAAATTTAACGATTGATAGGAGTTAATCCATTTTTGATAATTTTCTCGTAACATTTTTTGAGAATTATTTGCGAAAGTGTTACTCGTAAATACTAAACTTATTATCAATAAGTAACGTAATACCAATTTCATCCTTTAGCTCCCATATGAATTTACCCAACTAGATTAGCATATTTCATTGTGTTTCGTCGATGATGAACTGAGAGGAGACAATTCCCACTAAAATGGTCAACTAAATACTTGACTAAAATAAAAGGATATATACAATAAATATTATAACACATAGGGGGATGATTAATGAAATTGACATCAAAAGGAAGATACGCGGTAACTGCAATGTTGGATGTAGCATTACATTCTGGTTCAGGGCCTGTATCACTTGCCGATATTTCAGAACGTCAAGAAATCTCACTTTCTTATCTTGAACAATTATTTGCGCGGTTACGAAAAAATGGCTTAGTAACCAGTGTTAGAGGCCCAGGTGGGGGGTATGTGTTGGGTCGAGCAATGGATCAAATTGCGATTAGCTCAATTGTAAAAGCCGTTGATGAAACGGTACATGCAACCAAGTGTCACGGTCAAGATGGCTGTCAAGGTGGTGTTAGATGCTTAACCCATACACTATGGAATGATTTAAGCGAGCGAATAGAGGACTTCTTAACCAGCATTACACTTAGCGAGTTAGTCAATAATAATGAAGTAAAAGCCGTAGCTAATCGACAAAGCAATATACAGCACATCAGCATTAATTAAAAAATAAAATACAGAATTTGTAATTGGGAGTAATTAATGAAATTACCTATTTATATGGATTATGCAGCTACAACGCCGGTTGATCCTAGAGTTGCTGAAAAAATGATACAATATTTAACACCAAATGGTATTTTTGGTAATCCAGCATCCCGTTCTCATAAATTTGGTTGGCAAGCCGAAGAAGCGGTGGATATTGCTCGAAATCAAATTGCCGATCTTATTGGTGCTGATTCCCGAGAAATTGTGTTCACTTCAGGAGCAACGGAGGCTGATAACTTAGCGATTAAAGGGGCAGCTCATTTCAATAAAGCTAAAGGTAAACATATTATTACTTGTAAAACCGAACACAAAGCGGTACTTGATACCTGTCGTCAACTTGAACGTGAAGGCTATGAAGTAACTTATTTGGCCCCTGAATCTAATGGAATATTGGATTTAGATAAACTAGCAGCTGCAATGCGCAGTGATACAACCGTTGTATCAATTATGCATGTCAATAATGAAACTGGCGTCATCCAAGATATCGAAAAAATTGGTGAAATGTGTCGTGAAAGAGGTATTGTTTTTCACGTTGATGCAACCCAAAGTGTCGGTAAATTGCCAATTGACCTTACAAAATTGAAAGTTGATTTAATGTCATTTTCAGGTCACAAAATTTACGGTCCTAAAGGTATCGGTGGGCTTTATGTAAGGCGTAAACCTAGAGTACGTATTGAAGCACAAATGCATGGTGGTGGTCATGAGAGGGGTATGCGCTCTGGAACTTTACCTGTGCATCAAATTGTTGGTATGGGAGAAGCATATCGTATTGCTAAAGAAGAAATGGCAACTGAAATGCCGCGTTTATTAGCTTTAAAAAATCGCTTGTGGAATGGCTTGAAAGATATAGAAGAAGTTTATCTTAATGGTTCTTTAGAACACAGCGTTGCTAATATTTTAAACGTAAGCTTTGCTTACATTGAGGGTGAATCATTGATGATGGCTTTAAAAGATTTGGCTGTATCATCAGGTTCAGCTTGTACTTCTGCTAGTTTAGAACCATCTTATGTGTTACGGGCTCTTGGCCTTAATGATGAACTTGCCCATAGTTCGATACGTTTTTCATTTGGTCGATTTAGTACTGAAGAAGAAGTGGATTATGTGATTAAACTAATCAAAGACTCTATTGGTAAATTAAGAGAATTATCTCCGCTTTGGGAAATGTTTAAAGATGGTGTTGATCTAAGTAAAATCAAATGGTCAGCCCATTAAAAAATAGGAGTAAATTATGGCATACAGCGAAAAAGTAGTTGATCATTATGAAAATCCTCGTAATGTTGGTTCTTTTGATCAAAATGATCCCAACGTTGGCAGTGGCATGGTTGGGGCACCTGCATGTGGTGATGTTATGCGCCTACAAATCAAAGTAAACGATGACGGTATCATTGAAGATGCTAAATTTAAAACTTATGGTTGTGGTAGTGCAATTGCATCAAGTTCTTTAGTTACTGAGTGGATTAAAGGTAAATCTTTGGATGAAGCGCAAGCAATTAAGAATACGGATATTGCTAAAGAGCTTGAGTTACCACCCGTTAAAATTCACTGTTCGCTTTTAGCGGAAGATGCAATTAAAGCGGCAATTGATGACTATAAAACTAAAAAAGGTCAAAGTTAATGGCAATTACACTAACAACGAGTGCGGCTAATCGTGTTCAAGCTTTTCTTGCTAATCGAGGAAAAGGAGTTGGACTGCGATTGGGCGTTAAAACATCAGGTTGTTCCGGTATGGCATACGTTTTAGAATTTGCTGATATTATTAACGATGATGATAGTGTATTTGAAGATAAAAATGTTAAAGTCATTGTTGATAAAAAAAGTTTGGTTTATATTGATGGTACTGAATTGGATTTTGTTAAAGAGGGATTAAACGAAGGTTTTAAATTTAATAATCCCAATTCGCAGAACGAGTGTGGCTGCGGCGAAAGCTTTAATGTGTAATTGAGACAATGAATATGGCTAATTATTTCAAGCTATTTGATTTACCCATTCAGCTACCTGTAGATATGTCGTTATTAACTGCGCATT
Source organism: Gilliamella sp. B2887 (assembly GCF_026537015.1). Taxonomy (NCBI): domain Bacteria; kingdom Pseudomonadati; phylum Pseudomonadota; class Gammaproteobacteria; order Orbales; family Orbaceae; genus Gilliamella; species Gilliamella sp. B2887. The sequence continues at coordinate 99,814 of NZ_JAFNMX010000003.1, forward strand.
ATCAACAATTACAAAAACAATATCATCCCGATAATTTTGCCATTGCTAGCGATAGCGATAAAATAATGATGGTACAAAAATCAGCAATGATTAATGACGGTTATTATGCATTAAAAAATCCGATTAAAGCTGCTGAACATTTCTTGTCTTTACAAGGTTTTGATGTGGTAACAGAGCAAAATATTATCCATGATGCTGATTTTTTAATGGAACAATTTGCTTTGCGTGAAAAATTAGAAGACATAGAAAGTCAGAATGATTTTGTTATATTAGAAGATTTTCATTCGGAAGTCTTTGCTCGTCAACGTGATGTTTATAAAGAATTATTAGAATATGTGAATAAACAAGATTGGGCAGCTGCTCTTAATCAAATCTTTAAAATCCGCTATTTAACTAGATTGATTGAACAAATCGAAAAGTTACAAGAAAAACAATATGCTTTATAATCTTACTTAAGCATAGATCAATTAGAGACAATTCAAATGGTATTATTACAAATTAGTGAACCGGGACAAACTCCTGAACCTCATCAGCGTCGTTTAGCTGTGGGTATTGATTTAGGTACAACCAATTCACTAGTTGCTACTGTGCGTAGCGGACAAGCCGAAGTGCTGCCAGATTTGGATAATGATTTTTTATTACCGTCAGTAGTTCACTACGGTTTAGGTGTTGATGATAATCTTATTATTACCATTGGTAAGTATGCAAAATCTAATGCTGTGAATGATCCTCAAAATACGGTGAGTTCTGTTAAACGGTTAATGGGTAGAAAGTTATCTGATATTGATACTGCTTATTTTCCTTATAGTTTTTCACAAACTGATAATGGTGTTCCGTTATTGAATTTGCCTAATAATCAAGTTAACCCAATACAAGTATCCGCCGAAATTTTGAATGCCTTAGCTCAACGTGCAAAACAGAGTTTAGGAGGCGAGATGGATGGTGTTGTAATTACAGTGCCAGCCTATTTTGATGACGCGCAACGGCAAGCGACTAAAGATGCTGCTAAATTAGCTGGACTGCATGTTTTAAGATTATTGAATGAACCAACCGCTGCTGCTATCGCTTATGGTTTAGATTCTGGCAAAGAAGGCGTTATTGCAGTTTATGATTTAGGTGGTGGTACGTTTGATATTTCTATTTTGCGTCTACATAAAGGTGTGTTTGAGGTTTTAGCAACGGGGGGGGATTCAGCGCTTGGTGGTGATGATTTTGACCGATTGCTTGCTGATTATTTGAAAAATAAATTAGGTTTAGCAAATAATACTGATCCTTATATAAACCAAAAAATTATTGATGAAACAGTTAAAATAAAAATAGAATTAAGTCAGCAAAACTCCGCTTTAGCCAATATAGAAGGTCGAACCTTAACTATAACGCGTGAACAATTTCAAAACTTAATTGAACCTTTAATTAAACGAACTTTAGTGGTTTGTCGTCGTGCATTAAGAGATGCTGAAATCAATATTGATGAAGTGGTTGAAGTTGTCATGGTTGGTGGATCAACTCGCGTCCCTTTAGTCCGACAATTAGTAGGTGATTTTTTTAGAAACGAGCCTTTAACTTCAATTGATCCTGATAAAGTTGTTGCCATTGGTGCGGCAATACAGGCTGATATTCTGATTGGTAATAAGCCCGATTCAGATATGTTATTGCTCGATGTTATTCCTTTGTCTTTAGGAATAGAAACGATGGGGGAATTAGTGGAAAAAATCATCCCACGTAATAGCACAATACCATGTGCCAGAGCTCAAGAATTTACCACATTCAAAGATGGTCAAACAGCCATGATGATTCATGTGTTACAAGGTGAGCGTGAAAGTGTTGCAGATTGCCGATCGTTGGCTCGATTTACGCTAAGAGGTATTCCCCCAATGCCTGCTGGCGGAGCACATATTCGTGTCACTTTCCAAGTGGATGCGGATGGTTTATTAAATGTTACAGCAATGGAAAAATCAACAGGTGTTGAAGCCGCAATTCAAGTTAAGCCCTCTTATGGTCTAACTGATAATGAAATTGCTAATATGATCCAAGATTCAATCAATCATGCGCAGCAAGATAAACAAGTAAGAATACTTGTCGAACAAAAGGTTGAAGCAGCACGAGTACTTGAAAGTTTACAAAGCGCCTTAGATAAAGATGCGGATCTATTAAATGAGCAACAGCTTAATCAGATTTTAATCGCTAAACATCAATTACAAGCAGTAAGTGAATTAGATGATAGTGATGCTATCAAAAAGCATATTAAAATTGTTGATAATGTGACTCAAGAGTTTGCTGCTAAACGTATGAATAGATCAATTCGTCAAGCCTTAACTGGCCATAAAGTTGATGATATTTAACAAACGAGATTATTATGCCCAAAATTACATTTTTACCTAATGCTGATCTTTGTCCTGAAGGCAAAACAGTTGAAGCTGAAGAAGGTGAATCTATTTTAGAAGTTGCACTTCGTAATGATATTGAAATTGAACATGCATGTGAAATGTCTTGTGCTTGTTCAACATGCCATTGTATTGTCCGCAAAGGTTTTGATTCACTCGAAGAAAGTGATGAGCAAGAGGATGACATGCTTGATAAAGCTTGGGGAGTAGAGCCTCATAGTCGATTAAGTTGTCAAGCGCGAGTTGCTGATGAAGATCTTGAAGTTGAAATTCCAAGATACAGTTTAAATCACGCTAAAGAAGATCATTAAAGAGACCGCCATGATGGCGGTTTTATTTACCATAATTTGTTTTAATTGCTGTAAAGCGTTTTTCTTCCTTATTATCATAATTATTGTCACATTTTTATTGATACCTTATTCGCTTTCGAATCTCATAAAATTAAAGATTGATTATCACAAATTCACATTTTAAAACCTAATCGTTTAGAAACTGAAATTTTAATTGGTATGAAAATTTATTCCAATCAAAATATTTTTAAATTTGTTGACAAGTTTCATCAGTAGGGCGTGAAACGTATCTCTATTACTGTTAGTACTGATGGAGTTTACTATATTGAAATAAATGGCGGGAAGGTTGGTCTGTATTTATGAATAATTTATTTTTAAAAATGATGTGTTGTGATTAAATTCATTTTCAAGCGTCAAAAACCTATAATTATACTTGTTATTTAAAAATGTTGTTCGTTAAATAATTATCTGTATGCTTTATTAATTACTCCTTGCATTCGTTTATAATTTACGTATAATTGACGCACTTTGTTTGTTGATTTTCCAACAGCAAATGCGTATAAAAATATAATTAATATGTAATATATTGAATTATATTAACAATACTCCCGATTTGGGGGTTACGAAAAGAACGGATTACACTCTCCTGTCAATCGAAACAGGGTGAGAGGAGTAATCTTTTGTTATAACTTTTAAATAATGGAGCTCTGGTCTCATGTCGAACCAAAGAATCCGTATCCGGTTAAAAGCGTTTGATCATCGTTTGATTGATCAATCAACTGCTGAAATTGTAGAAACTGCGAAGCGCACTGGTGCGCAAGTTCGTGGTCCTATTCCATTACCGACACGCAAAGAGCGTTTCACTGTATTGATTTCTCCGCACGTAAATAAAGATGCGCGTGATCAATATGAGATTCGTACTCATAAACGTCTAGTTGATATTGTTGAGCCAACTGAAAAAACAGTTGATGCTTTAATGCGTCTAGATCTTGCTGCCGGTGTTGATGTGCAGATCAGTTTAGGTTAATCCTAAGCTGAATGATTGAGAGGTCGAAACAATGATTGGTTTAATCGGTCGTAAAGTAGGAATGACACGAATCTTCACTGAAGAAGGTGTTTCTATTCCTGTCACCGTAGTAGAAGTTCAAAGCAACCGCGTTACTCAAGTTAAAACGCTTGAGAATGATGGTTATCAAGCTATTCAGGTTACTACTGGCAGCAAAAAAGCAAGCCGCGTAAATAAACCTGAAGCAGGTCATTTCGCTAAGGCTGGCGTTGAAGCTGGTCGTGGTCTATGGGAGTTCCGTTTTGAAGAAGGCGAATTTACTGTAGGTCAAAATATTAACGTTGATATTTTCACTGACGTTAAAAAAGTTGATGTTACTGGAACATCTAAAGGTAAAGGTTATGCAGGTGTAACTAAACGCTGGAATTTCCGTACTCAAGATGCAACTCATGGTAACTCTTTGGCACACCGTGGTCATGGCTCTATCGGTCAAAACCAAACTCCAGGTAAAGTGTTCAAAGGTCGTAAAATGGCAGGTCACTTAGGTAATGAGCGTGTAACTGTTCAAAACTTAGATATCGTGCGCGTTGATGCAGAACGTAACCTTTTATTAATAAAAGGTGCTGTTCCAGGCGCAATTAATAGTGACGTAATTGTTAAACCGGCAATCAAGGCTTAACGTCGAGGAGATAGAGATGGAATTAGTAGTAAAAGACGCGCAAGCGCTTTCTGTTTCCGAAACTACCTTCGGACGTGAGTTTAATGAAGCGTTAGTTCATCAAGTAGTTGTTGCTTATGCATCTGCTGCTCGTCAAGGCTCACGCGCACAAAAAACTCGTGCAGAAATCGCTGGTTCAGGTAAAAAACCATGGCGTCAAAAAGGCACAGGTCGTGCTCGTTCAGGTTCTATTAAGAGCCCTATTTGGCGTAGCGGTGGTGTGACATTTGCAGCAAAACCACAAGATCATAGCCAAAAAGTTAACCGTAAAATGTATCGTGGTGCATTAAAGAGTATTTTCTCTGAATTAGTGCGTCAAGAACGTTTAGTTGTGGTTGAAACATTCACTGTTGAAGCACCTAAGACTAAATTATTAACTCAGAAATTAAATGATATGAACCTTAATGATGTTCTTATTATTACTTCTGATGTTGATGAAAATCTTTTCTTAGCAGCACGTAACTTACATAAAGTTGATGTGCGTGATGTGGCAGGTATTGATCCAGTTAGTTTGATTGCATTTGACAAAGTGGTTATCACTGTTGATGCTGTTAAACAAGTAGAGGAGATGTTAGCATGATTCGTGAAGAGCGTCTGCTTAAAGTCCTGCGAGCACCACATATTTCTGAAAAAGCATCTATTTCAATGGAAAAAACGAATACATTAGTATTGAAAGTTACTAAAGATGCTACTAAGAGAGAGATTAAAGCCGCAGTTGAACAACTATTTGAAGTTAAAGTAGATGGCGTTAATACACTTGTTGTTAAAGGCAAAGTTAAACGTCGTGGTCAACAAATCGGTCGCCGTAGCGACTGGAAAAAAGCTTACGTTACTTTAGCAGAAGGTCAAAATTTAGACCTTGCTGGCGTCGCTGAGTAATTCGGAGGAGTAAGAACAATGGCAGTTGTTAAGTGTAAACCTACATCTCCGGGTCGTCGCCACGTTGTTAAAGTGGTTAACCCAGAGTTGCATAAAGGTAAGCCTTATGCACCGTTGCTTGATTCAAAAAGCAAAACTGGTGGTCGCAATAATAATGGTCGTATCACTACCCGTCATATCGGCGGTGGTCATAAACAACATTATCGTATTGTTGACTTTAAGCGTAATAAAGATGGTATTCCAGCAGTTGTTGAACGTTTGGAATATGATCCAAATCGCAGTGCAAATATTGCATTGGTTTTATATAAAGACGGTGAACGTCGTTATATTTTAGCGCCTAAAGGCTTAAAAGCAGGTGATCAGATCCAATCTGGTGTTGATGCATCAATTAAAACAGGTAACTGTTTACCGATGCGTAATATTCCAGTCGGTTCTACCGTGCATAATATTGAAATGAAACCAGGTAAAGGCGGACAACTTGCTCGCTCAGCTGGTAGTTATGTTCAAATCGTTGCTCGTGATGGTGCTTATGTAACATTACGTCTACGTTCAGGTGAAATGCGTAAAGTGTTATCTGATTGCCGCGCCACTATTGGTGAAGTGGGTAATTCAGAACATATGCTTCGTGTATTAGGTAAAGCAGGTGCTTCGCGTTGGCGTGGTATTCGTCCTACTGTTCGTGGTACAGCAATGAACCCGGTAGACCATCCACATGGTGGTGGTGAAGGTCGTAACTTTGGTAAACATCCTGTGTCTCCATGGGGTCAAAAAGCCAAAGGATTGAAAACGCGTAGCAACAAACGTACTGATAAGTATATTGTTCGCCGTCGCAATAAGAAATAATTAATATAGAGGATTAGCTATGCCACGTTCTCTCAAGAAGGGTCCTTTTATTGACCTACACTTGCTGAAGAAGGTAGAGAAAGCGGTGGAAAGCGGGGACAAGAAACCAATTCGTACTTGGTCCCGTCGTTCAACGATCTTTCCTAATATGATCGGTTTGACCATCGCTGTCCATAATGGTCGTCAGCACGTTCCTGTTTATGTTTCCGACGAAATGGTTGGTCATAAATTGGGTGAATTCGCGCCGACTCGTACTTATCGCGGCCACGCGGCTGATAAGAAAGCTAAGAAGAAATAAGTAGGAGAAAGAGATGGAAACAATTGCAAAGTATCGCCACGCTCGTTCTTCTGCGCAAAAAGTTCGCTTAGTTGCAGATCTTATTCGCGGTAAGAATGTGTCTCAGGCACTTGATATTTTAACGTACACCAATAAAAAAGCGGCTGTACTGGTTAAAAAAGTATTAGAGTCTGCTATTGCTAATGCAGAGCATAACGATGGTGCTGATATTGATGATCTAAAAGTTGCGAAAATTTTCGTAGATGAAGGCCCAACCATGAAGCGTATTATGCCTCGTGCGAAAGGTCGTGCAGATCGAATTTTGAAGCGTACGAGTCACATCACCGTGATCGTCTCAGATCGCTAGGCTGGAGAATAGCAATGGGTCAAAAAGTAAATCCAAATGGTATCCGACTAGGCATCGTCAAGCCTTGGACATCTACATGGTATTCGGGTACAAAGACATTCGCTGATAATTTAGAAAGTGATTTTAGAGTGCGTGAATTCTTGAACAAAGAATTAGCACAAGCATCAATCTCTAAGATTGTAATCGATCGTTCAGCAGAAACCAACGTTCGCATTACTATTCACACTGCTCGTCCAGGTATTGTGATTGGTAAAAAAGGTGAGGATGTTGAAAAATTACGTAATGCCGTAGCTTCTATTGTCAATAAATATAAAGACAAAAGAGAAAAACGTGATGTTGCAGTACAAATTAATATTGCCGAAGTTCGTAAACCTGAACTTGATGCTAAATTAGTTGCTGACAGCATTACTTCTCAGTTAGAACGCCGTGTTATGTTCCGTCGTGCTATGAAACGTGCGGTTCAAAACGCAATGAAAGCGGGTGCTAAAGGTATCAAAGTTGAAGTAAGTGGTCGTTTAGGCGGCGCTGAAATCGCTCGTAGTGAATGGTATCGTGAAGGTCGTGTTCCTTTACATACATTACGTGCTGACATCGACTATGGTTTGTCTGAAGCATTAACAACCTATGGTATTATTGGTGTTAAAGTGTGGATCTTCAAAGGTGAGATCCTTGGTGGTATGGCTGCCGTTGAACAAGCAGAAAAACAACCTGCTGCTCAACCGAAAAAGCAGCGCAAAGGCCGAAAACAATAAGGAGCGTCGCTGATGTTACAACCAAAGCGTACAAAATTCCGTAAAGTGCACAAGGGCCGCAATCGTGGTCTTGCTGTAAGTACTGACGTTAGTTTCGGTACATTCGGTCTTAAGGCTGTGGGTCGTGGTCGTTTGACTGCGCGCCAGATCGAAGCGGCACGTCGTGCAATGACTCGTGCAGTTAAGCGTCAAGGTAAAATCTGGATTCGAGTTTTCCCTGATAAACCAATTACTGAAAAACCACTTGAAGTGCGTATGGGTAAAGGTAAGGGTAACGTTGAATACTGGGTTGCTCAGATTCAACCAGGTAAAGTCCTTTATGAAATGGACGGAGTACCGGAAGAAGTTGCTCGTGAAGCATTTGCGTTGGCAGCTGCAAAACTGCCAATTAAAACCACCTTTGTGATTAAGACGGTGATGTAAATGAAAGCAAAAGAGCTACGCGAAAAAAGCGTTGAAGAGTTAAATACTGAACTTCTTAATTTATTACGTGAGCAATTTAACTTACGTATGCAATTAGCTGGGGGTCAGTTAACACAAACTCATATGTTAAAACAAGTGCGTCGTAATATTGCACGAGTTAAAACGTTATTAACTGAGAAGGCGGGTGCGTAATATGACTACTGAAGTAAAAATTCGTACTCAGCAAGGTCGTGTTATTAGCGACAAAATGGATAAATCTATTACTGTAGCTATTGAACGTAAAGTGAAGCATCCGTTATATGGTAAGTTCATTAAACGTACGACTAAATTGCATGTACATGATGAAAACAACGAGTGTGGTATTGGTGATACTGTAGAAATTAAAGAGTGTCGTCCATTATCAAAAACCAAATCATGGACTCTTGTTCGAATCGTTGAAAAAGCGGTTAGTTAATCTTTTTGATTAAAAACTGTACATAATATAATAAACGGCTCGACGGCCGTTTATTTTATGCTATCCATTTTATTTGAGTGGTGTTATACTATGCGCCCTCACGTAAGTGGGTTTTTGGTTGTCTATTCTTATCCATGGAAGTTGAGGTGGATGAAGGTAGATTAGACAATAATTAATTTATACGGAGCATTAAAATGATCCAAGAACAGACTAGGCTAGATGTTGCCGATAACTCTGGCGCACGTAGTGTAATGTGTATCAAGGTTCTCGGTGGATCGCACCGTCGTTATGCAGCGGTAGGTGATATCATCAAAGTTACTATCAAAGAAGCAATTCCACGTGGTAAAGTTAAGAAAGGTGATGTACTTAAAGCTGTGGTTGTGCGCACTAGAAAAGGTGTTCGTCGTCCTGATGGATCTGTCATTCGTTTCGATCGCAATGCGTGTGTTATTTTAAATAATAACAGTGAGCAACCGATTGGTACGCGTATTTTTGGACCGGTCACTCGTGAACTTCGTTCTGAGAAGTTTATGAAGATCATTTCATTAGCACCAGAAGTACTGTAAGGAGCGGGTAATGGCAGCGAAAATCCGTCGAGAAGATGAAGTTATCGTGTTAACTGGTAAAGATAAAGGTAAACGCGGTAAAGTAAAAAGCGTTTTGTCTACTGGCAAAGTGATTGTTGAAGGTATTAATTTGGTGAAAAAACACCAAAAACCTGTACCTGCACTAAATCAAGAAGGTGGAATTGTTGAAAAAGAAGCAGCTATTAATGTTTCTAATGTAGCAATTTTTAACCCAGCTACAGGCAAAGCAGATCGCGTAGGCTTTCGTATTGAAGACGGTAAAAAAGTCCGTTTTTATAAGTCTACTAATGAATTAATTAAATAAGTAATTTGGAGTGTACGATGGCGAAACTGCATGATTACTACAAAGCACAGGTAGTAAATAAACTGCAAGAACAGTTTGGCTACAAATCTGTCATGCAAGTCCCTCGGATCGAAAAGATCACCTTGAATATGGGTGTGGGTGAAGCAATTACTGATAAAAAATTATTAGATAATGCGGTTGCAGACTTAGCTGCAATCAGTGGTCAAAAACCACTAGTCACTAAAGCACGCAAATCAGTTGCTGGTTTTAAAATCCGTCAAGGGTATCCTATTGGTTGTAAAGTCACTTTACGTGGCGAACGCATGTGGGAATTTTTTGAACGTCTAGTTTATATTGCTCTTCCTCGTACTCGAGATTTTCGTGGTTTAAGCGCAAAATCTTTCGATGGTCGTGGTAACTATAGCATGGGTGTTCGTGAACAAATCGTTTTCCCTGAAATCGATTATGATAAAGTTGATCGTGTTCGTGGTTTAGATATTACTATCACAACTTCTGCACAATCAGATGAAGAAGGCCGAGCTTTATTATCTGCCTTTAACTTCCCATTTCGTAAGTAAGGTAGGGCATAATGGCTAAACAATCAATGATTGAACGCGACAAGAAACGCGTAAAGCTAGCAGAAAAATATTTTGCAAAGCGTCAAGAATTAAAAGCGATTATCTCTGATCTTAATGCATCAGATGAAGATCGTTGGAATGCAGTGCTTAAATTGCAAACGCTTCCTCGTGATTCTAGTCCATCACGTCAACGTCGTCGTTGTCGTCAAACTGGTCGTCCTCATGGCGTCCTTCGTAAGTTTGGTTTAAGCCGTATTAAGGTTCGTGAATCAGCCATGCGTGGTGAGATTCCTGGTCTTAAAAAGGCAAGTTGGTAATCAGGGGAGTGTTATAGATGAGCATGCAAGATCCTATAGCAGATATGTTGACCCGTATTCGTAACGGTCAAGCTGCGAATAAAGTTGCAGTCACCATGCCTTCCTCTAAGCTAAAAGTGGCAATTGCCAATGTGCTAAAAGAAGAAGGTTATATCGGGGACTTTAAAATTGTTGGTGACACTAAGCCAGAATTGGAAATTACTTTAAAATATTTCCAAGGTAAAGCTGTTGTAGAAAGTATTAAACGTGTTAGCCGTCCAGGTTTACGTATTTATAAACGTAAAGATGAATTGCCAAAAGTTATGGCAGGACTAGGTATTGCAGTCGTTTCTACTTCTAAAGGTGTTATGACTGATCGTGCAGCACGCCAAGCAGGTCTTGGTGGTGAAATTATCTGCTACGTAGCGTAAGGGAGAAAAAAATGTCTCGTGTTGCAAAAGCACCTGTCGTTGTTCCTGCTGGCGTAGAGGTAAAACTCAATGGTCAGGTAATTACGATTAAAGGTAAAAATGGCGAGTTATCTCGCACAATTAATAAAGCTGTTGTAATTAATCAAGAAGAAGATCAAATTAAATTTGGTCCTCGCGATGGCTTTGCAGATGCTTGGGCTCAAGCAGGTACTGCACGTGCATTGGTTAATGCAATGGTTATTGGTGTTACTGAAGGTTTTACTAAAAAACTTCAGTTAGTTGGTGTCGGCTATCGTGCACAAGTTAAAGGTAATGCAATTGGTTTATCTCTTGGATATTCTCATCCAATTGAACATCAATTACCAGATGGTGTAAAAGCTGAATGTCCATCACAAACTGAAATCGTACTAACAAGTGCTGATAAACAGTTAATTGGACAAGTTGCAGCAGATATCCGTGCTTATCGTCGTCCTGAACCTTATAAAGGTAAAGGTGTTCGTTACGCAGATGAAGTTGTGCGTACTAAAGAAGCTAAGAAAAAGTAAGGTAACACTATGGATAAGAAATCAGCTCGTATCCGTCGTGCAACTAAAGCGCGTCGCAAGATGCATGAACTACTTGCAACTCGCTTGGTGGTTCACCGCACTCCGCGTCATATTTATGCGCAGATTATCGCACCAAACGGATCAGAAGTACTGGCAGCCGCTTCTACATTAGAAAAAGCTATCAGTGAAAGTTTAAAATACACTGGAAACAAAGATGCAGCAGCAGCAGTTGGTAAAGCAATCGCAGAGCGCGCATTAGCGAAAGATATCAAAGAAGTTTCATTTGATCGTTCAGGTTTCCAATATCATGGTCGAGTTCAGGCGCTAGCAGATGCTGCTCGCGAAGCTGGCCTACAGTTCTAAGGTAGGAGTTAAAGATGTCAAACATCGAAAAACAAGCTGGTGAACTGCAGGAAAAATTAATCGCAGTTAACCGAGTTTCTAAAACCGTAAAAGGTGGTCGTATTTTTAGTTTTTCTGCACTAACAGTAGTTGGTGACGGTAATGGCCGCGTAGGTTTTGGATATGGTAAAGCACGTGAAGTGCCAGCAGCAATCCAAAAAGCAATGGAAAAAGCACGTCGTAATATGATTAATATTGCGTTAAATAACGATACTTTACAGCATCCAGTTAAAGGTGCTCACACAGGTTCTCGTGTTTATATGCAACCTGCATCAGAAGGTACTGGTATCATCGCCGGTGGTGCAATGCGTGCTGTTTTAGAAGTTGCAGGAGTTCGTAACGTTCTAGCTAAAGCATATGGTTCTACAAACCCAATTAACGTGGTTCGTGCAACAATTGATGGCTTAGAAAATATGAAATCACCAGAAATGGTTGCTGCTAAACGTGGTAAAACCGTCGAAGAAATTTTGGGGTAATTAGCCATGGCAAAAACAATTAAAATTACACAAACTCGTAGTTCTATTGGTCGTCTACCGAAGCATAAAGCAACGTTAGTTGGTCTAGGATTACGTCGTATTGGTCATACTGTTGAACGCGAGGATACTCCTGCGATTCGCGGTATGGTAAACCAAGTTTATTACATGGTTAAAGTTGAGGAGTAATAGTAATGCGTTTAAATACTTTATCTCCTGCTGAAGGTTCAAAGCATGCACCTAAACGTGTAGGTCGAGGCATTGGTTCTGGATTAGGTAAAACTGGTACTCGTGGTGTTAAAGGTCAAAAATCTCGTTCAGGTGGTGGCGTACGTCGCGGCTTCGAAGGTGGTCAAATGCCTTTATATCGTCGTTTACCAAAATTTGGTTTTACCTCACGTAAAGCTCAAGTTACAGCTCAAGTTCGTCTTTCAGATTTAATGAAAGTTGAAGGTGATATTGTTGACCTAAATAGCTTAAAAGTTGCTAATGTGATTAATTCACAAATCGAGTATGCGAAAATTATGTTATCTGGTGAAGTAACTAAACCTGTAACTGTTCGCGGTATTCGAGTGACTAAGGGTGCTAAAGCTGCAATTGAAGCTGCTGGCGGAAAAATTGAGGAATAATTAGAAAGATGGCAAAGCAACCAGGATTAGATTTTCAAAGTACACGAGGCGGTAGCGGTGAGCTTAAAAGACGTTTATTATTTGTGTTTTTAGCGCTTATTGTTTTCCGTCTTGGTTCTTACGTTCCGGTTCCTGGTATTGATACTAAAGCGTTATCGGACTTACTAGAACAAGCATCATCTAATGGTATTGTTGGTATGTTCAATATGTTCTCTGGTGGTGCTTTAAGCCGTGCTTCAATTTTTGCTTTAGGGATAATGCCTTATATTTCTGCATCCATTATTGTGCAATTATTAACGGCCATTAGCCCTAAACTCGCAGAATTGAAGAAAGAAGGTGAATCAGGACGTAAGAAAATCAGTCAGTACACCCGTTACGGCACATTGGCTTTAGCGATGGTACAAGCAGTTGGTATTGCGACTGGTTTACCAAATATTCCTGGTTATGGTCAAGTTGTGATTGATCCAGGATTTTCTTTCTATTTTATTGCATCGGTTAGCTTAGTTACTGGCACTATGTTTCTTATGTGGTTGGGTGAACAGATCACGGAACGCGGTGTAGGTAATGGTATCTCAATCATTATCTTTGCTGGTATCGTTGCAGGTCTTCCTCATGCAATATATGAAACAATTGAACAAGCTCGTTCTGGTTCATTGCATCCGATTTTATTATTAGTCGTCGCAGCATTAGTGGTTGGAGTGACTTATTTTGTTGTATTTGTTGAACGTGGTCAACGTCGTATAGTTGTCAACTATGCACAGCGTCAACAAGGTCGTAGAGTTTATGCAGCACAAAGTACACATTTACCATTAAAAATAAATATGGCAGGCGTTATTCCTGCAATATTTGCTTCAACAATTGTTATGTTACCATCAATGATGGCTTCTTGGTTTCAAGGAGATGGTGAAGGATGGAGATATATTATTGTTCTTATAGGTCAATATTTTTCTCATGATCAACCATTATATATAATCTTTTTTGCAGCAGCGATTATCTTCTTTTGTTTCTTTTATACGGCGTTGGTTTTCAACCCAAGAGAGACGGCAGATCAGCTAAAAAAATCTGGTGCATTTATTCCAGGTATCCGTCCAGGTGAACAAACATCTAAATATATCGACAAAGTAATGACTCGTTTAACGCTGGTTGGCGCAATCTACATTACTTTTGTATGTTTGGTACCAATGTTTATGACAAGTGCAATGAAAGTTCCGGTTCAATTCGGTGGAACTTCATTATTAATTGTGGTTGTTGTAATCATGGATTTTATGGCACAAGTACAGACTTTAATGATGCCAAATCGTTATGAGTCAGTGTTAAAGAAAGCGAACCTTAAAGGCTACGGCCGATAAGTTAGCCAGAAGTTACGGAGAAAAACATGAAAGTTCGTGCTTCAGTCAAGAAATTATGCAGAAATTGTAAAATCATTAAACGTAATGGCATTGTTCGTGTCATTTGCGTTGAAGGTAAACATAAACAACGTCAAGGCTAATTATTTAGTTGCGAAGTTGTAACTTTTGCATATTTTACTTGCCAAAGTATAGTAAAGCTGGCTAGAATAGCCAGCCTAAATTTATTTGTAAAATCGCTGTTTGAGTATCCTGAAAACGGGCTTTTCAGTATAGTGATTTTACTAAACATTAACAATAAAGGAGTGCATAGTGGCCCGTATAGCAGGCATTAACATTCCTGATCAACAACATGCTGTAATTGCTTTACAAGCAATTTATGGTATCGGAAGTACCCGCGCTAAGACAATTTGTGCTGAAGCTGGTATTCCAGAACATGTTAAGATCAGAGAACTATCTGAAGATCAGATTGAAACGTTACGTGAACAAGTCGCTAAATTCACAGTTGAAGGTGATTTGCGTCGTGAAGTAACTATGAGTATCAAGCGTTTATTAGACCTTGGTTGTTATCGTGGCATGCGTCACCGTCGTGGACTTCCGGTTCGTGGTCAACGCACTAAGACTAACGCTCGTACCCGTAAGGGACCGCGTAAGCCAATCAAGAAATAATTGAGGTATAATTAAATGGCAAAGACACCTGTTCGTACACGTAAACGTGTTAAAAAGCAAGTTTCTGATGGTATAGCTCATATTCATGCATCATTTAACAATACAATCGTAACTATTACCGATCGTCAAGGTAATGCGTTGGGTTGGGCAACCGCTGGTGGTTCTGGTTTCCGTGGCTCTCGTAAGTCAACACCTTTTGCAGCTCAAGTAGCCGCGGAGCGTTGTGCTGAAGCCGTCAAAGATTACGGAATTAAGAATCTGGAAGTTATGGTAAAAGGACCTGGTCCTGGTCGTGAGTCAACAATTCGTGCATTAAATGCAGCGGGTTATCGCATCACTAATATTACTGATGTTACTCCGATTCCTCATAACGGTTGTCGTCCACCAAAGAAACGTCGTGTTTAATTTTATTAAACATTGAATGTTTAGGATTATTGGAGAAATAAAATGGCAAGATATTTGGGACCAAAGCTCAAATTAAGTCGTCGTGAAGGTACAGATTTATTCCTTAAGTCTGGTGTCCGAGCGATTGATAGTAAATGTAAATTAGAACAAGCTCCTGGACAACATGGTGCGCGTAAACCGCGTTTATCAGATTATGGTGTTCAGTTACGTGAAAAACAAAAAGTTAGACGTATTTATGGAATCTTAGAACGTCAATTCCGTAATTATTACAAAAATGCTGCGCGTATTAAAGGCAATACCGGGGAAAACCTACTTGGTCTTTTAGAGCGTCGTTTAGATAACGTTGTTTATCGTATGGGATTTGGTGCAACTCGCGCTGAAGCTCGTCAATTAGTTAGTCATAAAGCTGTTCTTGTTAATGGTCAGGTAGTGAACATTGCTTCTTATCAGGTTTCACCTGAAGATGTCATTAGTGTTCGCGAAAAATCAAAAAAACAAGCACGTATTAAAGCCGCTTTAGAGTTAGCTGAACAACGTGAAAAACCAACATGGTTAGAAGTTGATGCTAGCAAAATGGAAGGTGTATTTAAACGCTTACCAGAACGTTCAGATTTATCTGCTGACATCAACGAACATTTGATCGTCGAACTTTACTCTAAGTAAAGTTTAGCACTTAAGAGAGGACATAATGCAGGGTTCTGTAACAGAGTTTTTAAAACCTCACCTAGTTGATGTTGTTCAATACAGTCAAACTCATGCTAAAGTGACTTTAGAGCCACTTGAGCGTGGTTTTGGTCATACTTTAGGTAATGCACTACGCCGCATTTTATTATCATCTATGCCGGGACATGCAGTAACCGAAGTTGAAATTGACGGTGTTCTGCATGAGTACAGTACTAAAGAAGGCGTTCAAGAAGATGTGCTTGATATTCTGCTTAATTTGAAAAAATTGGCAGTTCGAGTACATAATAAAGATGATGTTATGCTGACTTTAAATAAATCAGGTATTGGTGCGGTAACTGCATCGGATATCACTCATGATGGTGATGTTGAAATTGTTAATCCTGATTTAGTAATTTGTCATCTTACTGATGCCAATGCTTCAATTAGTATGCGTATTCGTGTACAACGAGGACGTGGTTATGTCCCTGCTTCTGCTCGTGTCAAGTCAGAAGATGAAGATCGACCAATTGGTCGTTTGTTAGTTGACGCATGTTATAGTCCTGTTGAGCGTATCGCTTATTCTGTCGATGCTGCTCGTGTGGAACAGCGTACAGATTTAGATAAACTGGTTATCGATATGGAAACAAATGGTACAATCGATCCTGAAGAATCTATTCGTCGTGCATCAACAATTTTGGCTGAACAACTTGAAGCTTTCGTTGATTTACGTGATGTACGTCAACCTGAAGTTAAAGAAGATAAACCGGAGTTCGATCCAATTCTTTTACGTCCAGTAGATGATTTGGAATTAACCGTTCGGTCTGCTAATTGCTTAAAAGCAGAAGCAGTTCATTATATTGGTGATTTAGTGCAACGTACTGAAGTTGAGTTACTGAAAACTCCTAATCTTGGTAAGAAATCGCTTACTGAAATTAAGGATGTGCTCGCATCTCGTGGTTTATCTTTAGGCATGCGTCTTGAGAACTGGCCACCAGCAAGTATTGTTGAAGACTAAGATAAAATTTATAAGAAGGATAAAGTTATGCGCCATCGTAAAAGTGGTCGTCAACTGAACCGAAATAGCAGCCATCGTCAAGCAATGTTTCGTAACATGACTAGTTCACTTGTTGAACATGAAATCATCAAAACTACATTGCCTAAAGCAAAAGAGTTGCGTCGTGTTGTTGAACCGTTAATTACGCTAGCCAAAAGCGATAGCGTAGCTAATCGCCGTCTGGCATTTGCTCGTATCCGTGATAAAGATACAGTGAAAAAATTATTTTCAGATTTAGGTCCACGTTTTGCTACCCGTCCTGGTGGTTATGTACGCATTTTAAAATGTGGTTTCCGTGATGGAGATAATGCCCCAATGGCTTATATTGAATTAGTTGATCGCCCTGCAGTAGAAGCAGCAGAAGCAGCAACTGAGTAATTATAAAATCATTGTGTACAAAAACCGGCTATAAGCCGGTTTTTTATTAATCAAATATAGGTTATTCATTTGTAGGAGATGGTATATTTAAATAACAAATAATTAACTTTATTATTGTGTTTTCAGTTAAAAATTCAATGTAGTCACTATAAAATGTACAATACATATTAATAATGTGGCGGTGGAGTCTCTTCAGATAAGTTAGCAATATTTGACACTTGTGTAGCTTGAAGTTTTTGTGATAACAACGTTAATTGTTCTTTAAGTTTGCTGATATCCGATTGTAGGTTAACCACCATCTGATTCAATTCTTCAATGGTCATTTCTTGAAATGCAACTTTTGTTTCTAGTAATTCTAATTGATGTTTCATAAAGCGTTTTTTTAATTCGATTCATTTTTTTATATTGTAAGCAAAAAAGCTTATGAAATCCATCCACGTTCGGCAAAAGAGACATATTCTCCTTTACCTATTACAAGATGATCAATAACTCGGATATCAATCAACTCACAAACTTGCTCTATTTTTTTAGTTAATATACGATCAGCCTGACTTGGTTCAGCCATTCCTGATGGATGATTATGCGCTAAAATCAAACCTGCTGCATTATGTTGTAATGCTCGCCTAGCGACTTCCCTCGGATGCATTTCGACACAATTGTAGGTACCTACAAACATTTCTTCAGATGTAATTACTTGATGTTGATTATTTAAAAAAATCACCATAAAAATCTCACGATCTTTATTCGCTAATCGGCTGGCCAAATAATGATGTGTTAAGGATGGTGAGGAAAGAAAGTTTTCATTTGCCATTTTAACTCTAAGATATCGATGTGAAAGTTCAATGACTGCTTTTAATTGTGTGTATTTAACTGTTCCTAATCCATGTTTATTACAAAATTCACTATGACTTGCATTAATTAAGTTATATAAGGAACCAAATTCACTTAATAATTGTTGAGATAACTGTAAAACAGGTAAATTACGCGTACCAGTACGTAAAAATATTGCTAATAATTCAGTATCACTTAAGGTTTCTACTCCAAATTTCAAAAGCTTTTCGCGGGGCATTAATGTTGGATGTAGTGCAGGCATAATACAATTCCTATTATTCAAAACTGAATTATTGGTGAAATAATAAATTAGATAAAATAATCAATAAAAGTATTATGAACTACTTCACAAAAAAAGAGAAATTTTGCACAATAGAAAAAAAGCGCCTAACAGCGCTTTTGAAATATTGTAATCATTGTCGAAATAATTAATGACAACCACAACCACCGTGACTACCACCACAACAAGCATGGTTATCGTCTTCTTCATGATCATGTTCACCACAGCCACAACCGCCATGCCCATGATCGTGACCATGTTCACCATGAATATGTCCATGAGCAATTTCTTCTTCTGTTGCTTCACGTATAGCTAATACTTCACCTACAAACTGTAAATCTTGTCCGGCTAACATGTGATTGCCATCGATAGTGATACTATCTCCATCAATAGCTGTTATTTCCACCGGCAGCGGTCCATGCTGTGTATCAGCAAAAAAACGCATGCCAACTTCTAATTCATCTACACCAACAAAAACATCTCGCGGAACATTTTGTACAAGTGCATCGTTAAAATCACCATAAGCATTAATTAGCTCAATATCAAATTTATCACCGATTTGATGACCTTCCAATGCTTTTTCTAAATCCGGTAATAAGTTTTCTGCTCCATGCAAATATTCACAAGGTGCGGCTTTAGTTGCTTCATCAACTAGTACACCATCTTTAGTTCGAACTTGAAAAGTTAAACTGACAACTTTATTTTTTGCTATTTTCATTTTTTCTCCAATAAACTTTTATTGAGCAAATTAAGTTAGATTTTAACGGAAAAAATCTAATCTGTATGCTATTTTCTTTTTAAAAAAATTTGGGATGAAATTAAGGAAATTTTTTAATCTTCTATAAAATTTTTTCGATAAAAGATGCTTAAATCTGTTAACATCTGTAATATACTTAGCTCTATTTTATATTGTTTTGTATAAATCTATCATTGCTGAATTAAAGTTGTTCTGTTTCATTTTTTAATAATACATGTTTGGAGATGAATCATTTATCAATAAATTACTCAATTCAATCAAAATTCGAAACTAACTAAAAATTATAAGGAGTGATTGTGTTAAATATAAAACAATATTTTAATGGTAAAGTTCAGTCCATTGGCTTTCAAAATGCGTCTGTTGGTCAAGCATCTATTGGAGTAATGCTACCAGGTGAGTATATTTTTAGCACCGATAATCCTGAAGAAATGACTGTGATTACAGGCTCATTGAAAGTATTATTACCTACAGCAAAAGATTGGCAGATTTTTGAAATGGGGCAAATTTTTCATATTGCAGGAGAAAGTCAATTTGATGTTGTTGTTGTAGAACCTACAGCTTATTTGTGCCGCTATTTAGCAAAATATTAAATTATCCTTAATACTTTTCATGTTCTTGCAATATTCAATTCAGTAGCTTTACTGATTGATAGGAATAAATATCACTGTTCATTCGTTTTTTAGCAGATTTTAACTTTACTATGAACCATTCTCCCGTAACTTTACGGGAGAATAATGATATTGGGAATTATTTGAGTTCTAACTCATTCATTGCAGCGATACTAAATCCACCATCGACGTGTACAACTTCGCCAGTAATACCTGATGCAAGGTCTGAACATAAAAAGGCTGCTGAATTACCAACATCTTCTATTGTAACCGTACGGCGGATAGGAGTAACAGATTCGCAGTGCGATAACATTTTTTTGAAGTCTTTAATGCCTGATGCGGCAAGTGTACGAATTGGACCAGCTGAAATTGCGTTAACACGTACTCCTTCTGGTCCCATGGCGTTTGCCATATAACGAACATTTGCTTCAAGCGATGCTTTAGCTAATCCCATTACGTTGTAGTTAGGAATTGCACGTTCAGCCCCTAGGTACGAAAGTGTCACTAATGCTGAATTTGGATTTAACATTGGACGACATGCTTTAGCCATAGCCACAAAGCTGTATGAACTAATATCATGAGCGATAGTAAAGCCTTGGCGTGTAACCGCATTAACATAATCACCATCTAATTGGTCACCTGGAGCGAAAGCGATTGCATGTACAAATCCATCAAATTTGTCCCATGTTTTTTCTAGTTCAGTAAAAAGCTCAGTAATGCTTTCATCATGTGCTACATCACATGGTAACACGATTTTAGAAGCAAAATCCGCAGCAAACTCTTCAACACGAGTTTTCAATTTATCATTTTGATAAGTGAAAGCTAATTCAGCACCTTCACGATGCATAGCTTTTGCAATACCATAAGCAATAGAACGATTACTAGCAACACCGGTAACAAGTATGCGCTTACCTACTAAAAATCCCATAAATTTTTCCTCTAATATTTTAGCTATATAGTTTAGGATGGTGATGATTATATGTTGATAAAGTAAACTTCGCCACAATAAATTTAGTTTTAATGATTTTGTTTTGGTGACTGAGTGACCAGCAAAATGTTGTTTATATCATCAATAGTTGATTATAATAGTCAACT
Source organism: Gilliamella sp. B2887 (assembly GCF_026537015.1). Taxonomy (NCBI): domain Bacteria; kingdom Pseudomonadati; phylum Pseudomonadota; class Gammaproteobacteria; order Orbales; family Orbaceae; genus Gilliamella; species Gilliamella sp. B2887. The sequence goes on from NZ_JAFNMX010000003.1 coordinate 120,517, forward strand.
ATTGGTTTATTTAACTCGCGATGAAATTTTGAAAAACCTAATTTGTTATAAAATATCATCTGTTTGGTATGCTAAATCATTACCGCAATCATTTCATGAAAAACATAATATGCAAGTTGGTACTTGGGCTAAGCTTCATATCCTGGTAGGCAGTATAGATTTAGAAATATTAACAGAAAAAGGAAAAATACAATCGAAACATCATTATGATGTTTTCCATCAGCCTGCTTTTATTTTGCCTCAACAATGGTATCGCATCGCTCAGGTATCTGAAGATTTGCAATGCCAACTATCATTTTATTGTTTACCAGAAGACTATACTTTTAAAAAGTATCAAATGACTAAAACACATTCTGAAGTACTAGCGGCAAGCAAAATTATTCCGTTAGGAAAAGTATTGGATTTAGGTTGTGGTTCAGGACGTAATTCGCTCTATTTACAGCTAATTGGATTTGATGTGACTGCCGTTGATAAATCCGAATTGAGTATTAGTAATTTACACCAAATCATCAATGATGGAAATTTAAAGCGCCTTAGTACAAAGGTATATGATATCAATCAAGCAAATTTAGAAGGCGAATATGATTTTATTCTTTCAACTGTTGTCATGATGTTTTTGCAACCTGAAAAAATCCCTAACATTATTGATAATATGCAAAAATTGACTAAATCGGGAGGGTATAATCTTATTGTCAGTGCCATGTCGACTTCTGATTATCCTTGTTCTGTTGGTTTTTCATTTACGTTTAAAGAAAATGAATTGCGAGATTATTATCAGGATTGGAAAATACTGAAATATAACGAAAATGTTGGGGAGTTACATAAAACAGATAGACATGGTAATCGAATTAAATTGAGGTTTGCGACTTTGCTAGCTAAAAAACGGTAATAATTACAGGATGGATCATCCTGTAATTTTTTACATTGATCAATTAATTGTTATTTAGTTTTTCACCAACAACAAACCAAGCTTTACGAGAGTTTAATAAATCTTGAGCTGACATCGGTTTTTTGCCTGCGGGTTGTAAAAGTGTCATATTCAATGCACCGTCGCTTGTTGCAATGCATATCCCTTGTTTGTCTGCTTGTAAAATAGTACCGACTGGTTGATTGTGGGATATTGTTATCACTTCTGATTGCCATACTTTTACTGGTTCGCCATTTATTTCAAAATAACTAACAGGCCAAGGATTAAAGGCACGAACGCATCGTTCAAGTTGCTGTGCCGATAAATTCCAATCAAGTTTAGCTTCTTGTTTAGATAATTTTTCAGCGTAAGTAACTTCTGATGGATTTTGTTTTTTGGGTTGAATTTTCCCATCGGTAATCAGTGTTAATGTATCAAGTAGTCCTTGTGGACCTAATTTCGCCAGTTTGTTATATAACGTTGCACTGGTATCATAAGGTTCAATTGGACAGGTGAGTTTATATAACATATCACCCGTATCAAGCCCAGCATCCATTTGCATAATCGTAATACCTGTTAAAGTATCACCGGCCCAACAAGCGCGTTGAATAGGAGCGGCTCCACGCCACCTTGGTAATAACGAACCATGCACATTTAAACACCCAAGTTTTGGGGCATCTAATACTAATTGTGGTAAAATCAATCCATAAGCTACAACAACCATAATATCAGCATTTAGATCAGTAATGATTTTTTGATTTTCTAGTGTTTTAAGTGTTGAAGGTTGATAAATCGGAAGATCATTTTCTAATGCCAATTGTTTAACTGGACTAGCTGTTACTTTGTTGCCTCGACCTGCAGGACGATCAGGCTGTGTTAAAACTGCAACTACATTATGATTAGAATCAATTAATGCTTTTAAATGAGTGGCTGCAAAGTCAGGCGTACCAGCAAAAATGATATTTAACGGTTTAATTGTCTGTTGCATAAGTTTTATATCCATAATAAAAAATAATGATTATAATCGAAATTTCATTGAGAATCTTTAAACAAAAAAAGGGGCTATTATTTGTTACAGAAAAACCTTATTTTCGTATAGCATTATGTTGAATTAAATTACGAGTAAAATGATAAAGGTATGTTACGATTGATCATACCTTCTTTTTAGCAATCTAATACTTTCTGTGTTAATTTCATTGCATCTTGATACAAGATCCCAAATCAAAACATTCGTTTTAAGCGATCAAAATACCATTCATTTTTAAAAAGGGAAAAATATAGGTACTAAAGCAATATCTACAATCATTACCAAAAAGGTTAAAGGAATGCCAACTTTAACAAAATCACTAAAACTGTATCCTCCTGGTGCAACTACCATGGTTTTAACTGGTGAAGAAACAGGTGTAATAAACGACGCTGATGTTGCAATGGCGACTGTCATAGCAAAAGGATAAGGTGAGTAGTTAAATTTAATTGCTAAATCAATCGCAATTGGAGCAATTAAAATCGCAGTTGCAGTATTAGAAATAAATAACCCTACCGTTGAGCACAATAAAAAGATAAAAGTTAATATCATATATGGACCAAAAGATCTTAGGTGAATTTCTAACCATTCAGATATTAGCGAAATTCCTCCCGTTTTATTTAAAGCTACAGCGAAAGGCATCATCCCAATAATTAAAATTAATGTTGGCCAATGAATGGATTTATAAGCATTAGACATGTCAATGCAACGAGTGGCTCCCATTAATAGACAGGCAATGAGCGCAGCAACTACATTCGGTACAATACCTGTAACCATTAATAGAATCATGATTGTTAAATTTATTAAAGCTGCGGGAGCTTGTGAACTTGCAGGTGCGATATCATCAATATCAGCAGGGTAATCCAAGACCACAAAATCATTAGTGCGTGTTTGCAGTTTCTGAATTGATCCCCAATCTCCACATACCAATAATGTATCACTCATTTCTAAACGTTCTTGGAATAAGTTATTAGTTTCAACTGGAGCATGATTTCGCCAAATACCAATTACTGTTAGAAAATATTTTCCTCTGAAATCTATTTCATTGAGTGTTTTACCACACAGTGTTGATTCCGGTAGTAGTGCGACTTCGGCCATACCTACTTCTTTAACTTGTTCAGAAAAATATTCACCTCGTAAAATTTTAGGTTCAAGATTGTTTGTTGTTAGAAATGTTCGGTAATCGGCTTCTGAATGCGACATATCCAATAATAAAATATCATTTTCACGAAATTCGGTCGAACCATTTACTGGTATTAATACTTTATGAAATTTTCGCCAACGTTCAATACCAATAACATTTACACCATGTTCAGTGCGTAAATGTAAACCATCAATAGTTCTTCCTACAAAAGGCGAACCAGCTAATATCTGTGCGCGGTGAGCACGACCAATCAATTTATAGTCTCGAATTAGATCAGTTATTTTTCTTCTTTGTGGTTGAATATTTGTTGGTGTAACTTGTTCTGCGGTAAGCAACCAATTGCGTGTTAATATACAATAAATAACGCCAACAATTAAAACACCAATACCAATTGGCGTAATTGAGAAAAATCCGAACTCTTCTAGTGTGGCACGACTTAGCTCACTGTTTACTACCAGATTAGGCGCGGTAGCGACTAATGTCATCATGCCACTAATTAATGCTGCAATACAAAGAGGCATCATTAATTTTTTAATATGAATACCAGTATGATTAGCAATACTAATAGCTACAGGAATAAATATAGCGACAACCCCTGTTGAGCTCATTACTGAGCCAAGTAAAGCGATGCCTAACATGATGCAAGTGATAATTCGAATATCATTTTGACCGGCTATTTTAAGAATATATTCGCTCATCTTGTATGAAATACCCGTTCTTACCAAGCTTTCACCAATAACAAAAAGTAGTGCGATTAAGATAATATTGGGATCACTAAATCCAGAGAGTGCTTCAGTAGGCGTTAACACCCCCGTCATGGTGATTGCTGTAATTGTAAGTAATGCAATTATATCCATTCTTAACTTACTAATTGAAAATAAGATAATGGCAATACATAGCAATATACAAACAATAATTAGAGGGTAATGTTGGGTTAAATAATCAGGCAAAAAAGCAGTAATAAATGACATTAAGCCATGCTCAGATGACAAATTTTTCACAAAAATAACTCAATGAGGTAGATTTTATTTTATACATAATACCTTGATTTATTGTAATAGGGAATATTTTCTATTGCTATTTATTCAACAATAATTGATCATTTATTACATTTTTAACATTTCTTGCTAATTTTTTATAACCTATTCGTATTAACCAAACTTTGGTGTAATTTACCGAAGTTAACTTATTCAACTAATAACCCTTTTTTAGGAGAAAATATGACATCAAAGAAAACAGTTGCGCAAATTATAGTTGATATTTTGGGTGAAGCTGGTGTTAAACATTGTTATGGTATTGTAGGTGATACATTAAATCAAATTACTTCTGCTATTGAAAAAAGTGATATTGAGTGGGTTCACGTTCGACATGAAGAGGTTGGAGCTTTTGCAGCCGGAGCAGAAGCTTATCTCACTGATCAAATTACGGCTTGTGCTGGTTCTTGTGGACCCGGTAGTTTACATTTCATTAATGGTATTTATGAAGCACAAAGAAATAGAGTTCCAGTCATTTTATTAGCTAGTCAATTAATTACTTCACAACAAGGAAACGACTTTCCACAAGAAGTAGATTTTGAATCGGTTTATAAAAATTGTTCCGTATTTTGTCGGGAAATTAGTGATGCAACTCAAGTCAGAGAAATTACTACTGCTGCTATTCAAGCTGCTATTAATCGACGCGGTGTTGCTGTATTGGTAATTCCTTATAATATTAGTTTAGAGAAAGTAGAAGATAAAAGTGGTCATAAGATTTATCATCCTAAACCAATAATACGCCCATCAGATAAGGAATTAGCTGAAATCGCAGATATTATAAATAAAAATCAAAAAGTGACCATCTTTGCTGGTCAAGGTGTCTATGATGCTCATAATGAGCTTATTGCATTTGCCGAAAAAATAAAATCGCCTATTGTACATACCTCTAGAGGTAAAGATTTTGTTGAATATGATAATCCATACAATGTTGGTATGACAGGAATGTTTGGTGTTAAATCAGGAACTATGGCAATTAAAGAGTGTGATGTTCTTATTATGTTAGGTACTGATTTTGCTTGGTCACAATTTTATCCAAATCATGCCAAAATTATTCAAATCGATATTGATGCAACTCACTTAGGACGACGTCACCCAGTAAGTATTGGTGTTGTTGGTAGTAGTAAACCAACTTTAACTGCTTTGTTACCTTTAGTTAACGAAAAAAAAGATACTAAATTTTTAGAAACATGCCAGGCATTATATAGTAGTGCCATGAGTAAATTGAATAAGAAAGCATTGGCTTCCAAATCAACTATCCATCCTCAATATTTAACTGAACTAATTGATAAATATGCAACAGATGATGCCGTGCTCTGCGCTGATGTTGGTTCGGCTATGGTATGGGCTTGTCGGCACTTTAATACTAATGGTAAAAGACGAACCGTCATTAGTTTAAAACATGGTACTATGGCAAATGCCATGCCGCAAGCTTTAGGTGTTCAAAAAGCGTTTCCTAATCGTCAAGTGATCACCTTATCCGGAGACGGTGGCATTAGTATGTTATTGGGCGATCTATTAACGACAATCCAAGAAAAATTACCAATAAAAATTATCGTACTTAATAATAGTTCACTTAATTTTGTAGAATTAGAACAAAAAGTAGAGGGATTAATTAATCACTATACTGATTTACAGAATCCTGATTTTGCTAAAGTAGCTGAATCGATGGGGTTATTTTCAATAAGGGTTGATGATTCAGATCTACTTGAAGCAGCAATGCAATCATTTTTAACTCATGATGGACCAGCGCTTTTGGACGTTAAAACGAGTGCTGATGAACTTGTTATGCCCCCTGAAATTCATGCTTCGCAAGTCATGGGGATGGCACTTTACAGTATGAAAGCTTCTTTGAGTGGAAAAATTGGCGACGTAATGAATTTATTGGTTGATAACTTTATCAAAAAATAATTTATAACGTTATTATTAATAATCTTTGTCAAAAAGTTTCAGGTTAAGAATACATTTCAGTATATTTTTTACTGATCTCTGCCGCATTTTGCGGCAGAAGAACTCATTTAGAAACTTACTGCACCTTCTTCAGCAGAAGTTAAATTTTCACGAATGATAGAAAATAGTTCTCGCCCATAACCGAGATGTGAATTAGATAAGTCAAAGCGATAAGGCTGACGTTTAGCTAGATTGTTGCGTCTACTAATAATGTTATTTCTCCAGTTAGTCCATTAACTCTAATCATATCTCCATTTTTTATTTTACTTAGTAAACCGCCATCATAGGCTTCTGGTGTTACATGTATTGCTGCTGGCACTTTACCTGATGCTCCTGATAATCTATCATCGGTTAATAAGGCAATTTTATACCTTCGATCTTGTAAAACTCCCAAAGGTGTTATTAATTTATGCAGTTCAGGCATACCGATTGCTTTAGGGTCTTGAAAACGAACCACTACAACACAACTTTTATCTAAGTTGCCTGCTTTATAGTCATCATCTAATTCATATTGACTATTAAAAACAACGGCTGGAGCTTCAATGACCTGATGTTCAGAAGCAATAGCAGAAGTTTTCATTACTGCTCTACCAATATTGCCTGACATCACTTTTAATCCACCATGTGAGTTAAAAGGTTTTTTTATTGATGCAATTACATTTTCATCTAATGATTGATTTGGACTTTCTCAGAAAATGAGTTTTCCATTTTTTAATATTGGCTCTTTGATATAATGACTCAATCCTCGACCCATAACCGTTTCTACATCTTCATGTAATAAGCCACCTTTAAGTAATTCTCTAATTAACACTGAAGTTCCACCTGCAGCTTGAAAATAGTTAATATTAGCCACTCCATTTGGATAAATTCGACATAAAAGTGGTACTACTGTTGAAAGATCTGAAATATCGTCCCAATTAACAATTATGCCTGCAGCTTTAGCTATTGCGACGATATGCATTGTTAAGTTAGTTGAACCGCCTGTAGCAAGTAAGGCAATTAAGCCATTGACAATGACTTTTTCATCAACCATTTTTCCAATAGGCTTATAATAAGCTGATTGTTAAGTTAACCGAGTAATCTGTCTCGCTGCTGCATTGGTTAACTCGAAACGTAAAGCCGTTTCTGGGTTGACCAATGCAGCTCCCGGCAAGGGTAATCCCATTAATTCTATCACCATTTGGTTACTGTTTGCCGTTCCATAAAAAGTACAAGTACCACTAGAATGATAAGATGCAGCTTCTGATTCTAATAAATCTTCACGCGAGGCTTTTCCTTCAGAATAGAGTTGACGTATACGAACTTTCTCTTTATTTGATAGTCCAGAGGGCATAGGTCCAGCTGGTACAAAAATTGTGGGTAGATGACCATAGGTTAGAGCCCCAACTAATAAACCCGGTACAATTTTATCGCATATGCCAAGGTATAACGCACCGTCAAACATGTTATGTGCAAGACTAACAGCAACCGACATCGCAATGATATCTCAACTTATTAATGATAGCTCCATTCCTGGTTCACCTTGAGTTACTCCATCGCACATTGCTGGTATCCCTCCTGCGATTTGGCCAACTGCTCCAACTTCATGTAAGACTTTGCGAATTTGTTCTGGATAGAACTCATAAGGTTTATGGGCTGAAAGCATATCGTTGGAAGAACTAATAATAGCAATATTACTTTTTAAAATATTTTTTAGATCATTCTTATCATCAAGATAGCAGGCTGCAAAAGCATGTGCTAAATTACTACATGGCAATTTAGAGCGGGTAACTTTGTTAATCATCGCATCTTCAATTTTTTGCAGATAGGCTGTGCGAGAAGCTTTAGAGCGTTCAATAATTCGCTGTGTTACATTGTTGACAGTTGAATTAACATTAACCTATTGTATAATTTATTATTTTATATTCTATTTTTTGCGCTGGCATGTTGTGCTTATTAACTGTTGGGTATCATGCACAACCCCTTCTAAAGATTGTTCTATATTGACGGTATACACATCTTTTTCATCAACAGTGGGTTCTTCAAGAGTATCAAATTGCGATTGTAACATCCCTGTTTTTTGATAATGGTCCTTTCGTTTTGCTAAACGATCAGCAATTACATCATAACTACCTTTTAAATAGATAAAGTGTACATTTTCGTTTTTACCACGGATAATGTCCCTATATTTCCGTTTCAAAGCTGAGCAGATGATAATTGAAATATTATTAATGTTGCTCATAGCGAATGCCGCATTACTAATCAAATCAAGCCAAGGAAAACGATCTTCATCATTTAATGGTGTTCCACTACGCATTTTTAAAATATTTGCTTTAGGATGCAAAAAATCACCATCAAGAAATGCTGCATCAAGATTATATGAAACTTGCTTGGCAACTGCGGATTTACCACTACCAGAAACACCCATTAATATAAAAACTTGTTTGTTATTTTTCGTCACAGTGGCTCCTTAATATGCAAATTGTTACGGGTAACATTTTTGCATATTAAGTATTTTTTTCAATTTAAAAACCTTCTTTTTGTGATCGTGATCATACTTTTCTTCATAAACAAAAATAATTACAAGTTTGCGTTTTGATCTTTATTTAAAAAATAGATTTCGATCACAAAAATATAAAAGTCTATTTGCTTTTTAAATCGAAAGAAAATAATCTTTCGTTAAATATTTTGTTTTCGAAAGTTAAAAAAGTTAATAGAAGTACAACAATGGAGATTTAATATGAACAAGTGTCAGCTTATTTTCGAAGACAAGCTCAAATTTAACAATGAGCGAGAAGCATTAACGTATATTAGCGAGCATTTACAGCAGAAAAATATTGTAAAAAAAAGCCATTTAAAAGCATTAATTGAAAGAGAAGCCTTATTTCCCACAGGTATTGCACTTGATGGTTATGCTGTAGCTATTCCACATTGTGAGGCTCAACACGCTAATACACCTGCGATTTTTATTATTCGCACACAATGCCCAGTAGCTTTCAATCGAGCTGATGATGACGGTACAGTTGATGTTTCCCTTATTATTTCATTAGTTGTAACTTCCCCCGAAGCTCAACTTGATTTGTTGAAAGCGCTTTTTTCACATTTACAGAATAAAGAATTCTATCACTTCTTATTAAAAGCGCCACAAAATGAAATTATAGAGCATTTTAGTAAAGTGATATTTAATTAAAAAGTGAGTTAGGAGGCATTATGAAAAAGAAGATTATTGTTGCATGTGGTGGTGCGGTTGCAACATCAACTTTAGCTGCTGAAGAGATTAAAGATTTATGTAAAGAAAATAATATTGAGTTGGATCTTATTCAATGTCGGATTAATGAAATTAACACTTTTATTGATGATGTCGATTTAATTTGTACCACAGCAAGAATGGATCAAACTTTTGGTAACATTCCTATTATACATGGCATGCCTTTTGTTTCAGGTATTGGAATAGATCAGCTAAAAGATAAAATACTAGCGATATTAAAGGGATAAATCTATGTTTAGTGAAATTATGCAGTACATTTTGGATCTTGGTCCGTCAGTGATGTTACCCATTGTCATTATTCTATTTTCATTAGCGTTAAGAATGAAAATGGGAGATGCCTTAAAAGCAGGTATACATATTGGTATTGGATTTGTTGGTATTGGTTTAGTTGTCAGTTTACTAACAAGTTCTGTTGGTCCTGCAGCTCAAGCAATGGCCGAAAAATTTGATATTAGTTTGAATATTGTTGATGTGGGGTGGCCAGGAACTGCGCCGATGACTTGGGCTTCACAGATAGCCTTGGTTGCGATACCTATTGCTATCGCAGTAAATATTGTCATGTTATTGGCAAAGTTAACACGAGTAGTCAATGTCGATATTTGGAATATATGGCATATGACATTTTCTGGGGCATTAGTTTATATCGTAACGAGTTCTTATTGGTTAGGTATTACAGGTGTTATTATTCATGCTATTATTGCCTTTAAATTGGGTGATTGGTTTTCTAAAGATACTAAAGAGTTTTTTGAACTTGAAGGGATTGCTGTTCCTCATGGTACATCAGCTTATTGTGGTCCAATTGCTGTGTTTATTGATGCTGCGATTGAAAAAATACCGGGCATTAATAAGATTAATTTTAATGCTGTTGATATGCAAAAACGGTTTGGTGCGTTTGGTGAACCCGTAACCGTTGGCTTATTTATGGGCATTATATTAGGATTTTTAGCTGGATATGGCGTGAAAGAAACATTACAACTTGCTATTCAAACTGCTGCAGTAATGTTATTAATGCCACGTGTAATTAAGCCAATTATGGATGGTTTAACACCAATATCCAAACAAGCTCGCAAACACCTACAATCAAAATTTGGTGGACAAGAATTTCTTATCGGTTTAGATCCTGCCTTACTGTTAGGACATTCAACAGTTGTCTCTGCTAGCTTAATTTTTATTCCTCTAAGTATTTTCATTGCCATTATTTTACCAGGAAATGAAATTTTACCATTTGGTGATTTAGCCACTATTGGCTTTTTTATTGCAATGGGTGTGGCGATTCATCAGGGTAATTTGTTTAGAATCATTATTTCAGGTTCAATTATTATTGCTATCACGCTTTGGATCGCCACACAAATGGTCCCATTAACAACTCAACTTGCAATCAATGCCGATATTATTACTGATGATAATAGTATTAGTGTTGGGGCAATGGATCAAGGTGGTTCTCCAATTACTTATATGATGGTTCAGTTAGTGAACTTAACACAACCTATTGGCTTTTCTTTTATTGGATTATTTTACCTTTTTTGTCTATTTTTAACTTGGAAGCGAGCGAAAAAATACGAATTCTTTTTAAAAGAACAGCAAATAGTGCAGACAGATAAAATAAAAAATTAGTCTATAAGCCCTATAAATATCTGTAATTTTGTGACTTTCACGAAGTATCCGTGAAAATCATATTTCAAAATAATGTGATGACTAATTAAGGAAAATAAAATGAAAGCGGTTGTTGTCAATGAAGGGGGATCTCTATCTGTACAAGATATTGACATGCCCAAAATTACATATCCAGATCAAATTTTAGTAAAAGTTGCTTATAGTGGATTATGTGGATCAGATATTCCTAGAATATTCCATCATGGTTCGCATTTTTATCCTATCACGCTGGGACATGAGTTTAGTGGTACGGTTATTGAAATAGGCGATGGTGTAACTGAATTTGACGTTGGGGATTTAATTTCTTGTGTACCATTATTACCATGTTTTAAATGTGATGAGTGTCAAAAGCATTATTATTCACTTTGTAAAAATTATACCTTTGTGGGATCAAGAATAACAGGCGGTTTTGCTGAATATATTGTATTAAATAAAAAAAATGCATTTAAATTACCCAAAGGAGTAAATCTTCTTGACGGAGCCTTTTTTGAACCAATGACTGTAGGAATGCATGCTCTACTATTAGCTGATGGCTGCCAAAATAAACATGTCGTAATTGTTGGTGGTGGAACAATCGGACTGCTTGCTATGCTTTGTGCTAAGGCAATGGGGGCGAGCTTTATTGCTGTTTTAGATATTAATGATGAACGGCTGAATCTGGCAAAACGACTAGGTGCTGATGCTATTTATAACTCTAAAAATGTTAGTGTTGATGAGATTTATCAAGCCTTATCTCCTCAACGTTTTGAGCAAATCGTATTAGAAACAGCTGGTTCATCAATTACGGTTAGATTAGCCATTGACATTGCAGGTCCTAGATCTAAAGTGGTTTTAGTTGGTACTGTTCATGATGATTTTACCTTACCAGAAAAAACATTCGGGCTTATTTTACGAAAAGAGTTACAAATTTTAGGAAGTTGGATGAATTATTCTGCACCATGGCCTGGTAAAGAGTGGCTATTGGTAAGTCAGTTTTTTGTAGAAGGTAAGATAAATCTTAATGAATTGATAGCGGTGATTGCTGATTTTAATACATTTATTCAGGAAGTGATAAATTTAAATGGGCAACCAATGAAGGGTAAAATTTTATTAAATTGCAGTTAAAAGTTTGTTTCAAATTAGCTATGAAAAATGAAAGCTTATCTTTTGATTTTGTTTGTTATACACTGCTTAATAATTTTCGAAAAAGGAAATATTATGAATGCAAGTGAAAGACGTCAACAGATAATTGAACTTCTCAATATGCAAGCAACGGTATTAGTAAGCGACTTATCGGAACAATATGAGGTTTCAGAAGTCACAATTAGAACAGATCTTCGATTATTAGAAAAACAAGGTGAGCTAACACGATTTCATGGTGGCGCAACAAAAATCATCAATCATAGCGATATAAAGTCTTTTAAAGAGTTGCAGTTAGAAGAACGGTATCAACGATTTATTGAAGATAAAAAACGAATTGCAATTGAAGCAGTCAAACATGTTAAACAAGGCGATACTATTATTTTAGATAGTGGTAGTACCACCATGTTGATAGCCGAAGAGCTGGTTAAATTAAAAAATATTACTGTTATAACAAATAGTCTTACCTCAGCTTTTATACTCTCTGATAATAGCGACATAATGATATTTATGTGTGGTGGGACACTTAGGCATAAAACCCGATCTTTTCATGGAAAAATTGCTGAGCAATCGTTAGAGGGCATTTCTGCTGATATTTTATTTGTTGGTGCAGATGGTATAGATGCAAAAAGAGGAATAACAACTTTTAATGAAGGGTACACAATCAGCAGTGTGATGGCTAATACCGCAAAAAAGGTGATTGCAGTACTAGATTCATCTAAGTTTGGAAGAAATGGCATCAATGTAGTTTTACCACTGAATAAGCTTAATACTATTATTACAGATATCAATGTTGATAGTAAATATAAGCAAGAATTTAGAAAACAAGGTGTTAGCTTAATCGCTGTTTAATATTTTTGTTGATAATTGGAAACCAGATTAAAGTAGACTTAATGGATCTAAATTTTTTAAAGATAACGAATTTCAGTTTATTTATTTAAGTATTGTTTGCATACTTACTTAAAATGAATCTTATCTAAAAAGTTGATCATTTAAAATGGTTGTTCCTCCCAACAATATTAATTTGTAGGTGAGAATATGATATTAACAATTACGATGAATCCATCGGTGAACTTATCATACCCATTAAATAAATTTATCATTAATGATATTAATCGGGTATCTAATGTAAAAAAGACGGCTAGTGGTAAAGGACTTAATGTTACCAGAGAAATTAAATTTTCAAATATATCCAAATACAATTAGGTAAAGATAACATTGATTATGATTGTTATATTACAAAGCAGAAATCAAGAAACTGTATTGCAATCTTATATGTAGGAAACCAAAACGAAATTTTAGAATCGGGTCCAGAATTCGATATACAGGAAGCTAATCTTTTTTAAAACACTATCAAACGTTGCTTGAAAAATCAGACCTTGTGACCATTTCAGGTTCATTATTTCAGGGTTTTTCCATCGATTTTTATGTAAGTTTAATTGAATAAGCTGCTAAATATCAGATTCTTGTTTTGCTTGTTTTTCTAAAAAAATGTTTCATGCATCGCTCATTTCAAAACATAAACCCTATTGAATAAAACTCAATAAAGAAGAATAAAAACAAATTATTCAAATGGATATTGATGATAGTAATAATAATACATTAACAAAAGCACTTAGTCATTCTTTGTTAGAGGGTATTCCTTTCATGATTATTTTGATAGGTAAAAAAGAGGCGTTTGCTTGTTGTTATAACCAATTTTATCAAGTCACAATTCTTAGAATTAACGTAGTTAATACTGTTGGTTCAGGTGATGATGTCATGTTATCTGGTTTTGCAGTAAGTTTACATTAAAATGAATCAATAGATGATATGTTGAAACGTGCTATAACGATGGATATGTTAAATACAATGGAATCACAGAAAGGGTTTTCAACATGAGTAATTATGTTCAATAAGTTAAATTTAAAAAATATATAAATCATAAGGTTAATTAGGAATAAATTATGTATCTTATTTCCACATCAAGAGAAGTTAAAAAGCTCAGCGAGAACAATATGCTGTGCCCGCTTTTAATATACACAACCTACCTTGAGACGATTCAAGTTGTAATTGATGCAGCAACACCCGCCACTTATCACTATGCTGGTACGCAGTATTTAATCAATATTTGTAAAAATGCAGCGTAAATTCATCATTTTCCATTTGTGTTACATTTAGATCATCATATTCTGACATTTTAAAACAAGAATTTAAAATTTATCCCGATACTAATGATCTAAGGCATTATATGCAATCGGCTAAATCAGCTATGAAAAAAATTGTAAAAGATAAGATTCGTATTTGTGGTAGTGCTGGGAAATTGTAGTACGCAAACAAAGGGTATTTGATTTAGATGGGATATTAGTCAATTCATTACCAGCAGTTGAGCGTTGCTGGTTAGTATTAGCTTATCGTCATAAACTTAATCATTCATATGTATTAGAAACTATTCATGGTCGTAAAGCTATCGATAACATAAAATTATTCTTGCCTAATAAATAAGAAAGTTTTATCAAGTAAGAGTATCGTTGGATGGAACAATTAGAGGCTCAAGATGTGAAAGATATTAACCACAAATATCTGGCGCTAGTTATTTCTTACGCCAATTATTTTCACTTAATATTCCTTGGGAATTGTAACCTCAGGTTCAAAAAAGTTGCTGATCCTCGTTTTGGCCTTCTTAATGTAGCTAAACCAAAAGTTTTTATTACCTGTGAAATGGTGATTAATACTAAGCCAGATCCTGATGGTTATTTACAAGAAGCAAATTTACTCGGATTACCTTCTGATAAGTGTATTGTTTTTGAAGATTCTAAAGTGGGGATTGAATCTGCATTTAATGGCATTGTCAAATTATTAGTGTAAACTCTACTAATTCACTTGGTGATAATTGTATGGTAGATATTTATTCTTTTGGCGAGCGTTTAATTAAAAAATTAAACATGAATGATTTTGTAATATTGAAAAGTAATTTATAAAATATAATTGATAAAGTTATCTATTGCTTTGTGTGAGTAACCTTTGTATCCGAAAATATTGTTGTCACATAATTGTTGATAATACATTCAATTTTACTTAATTTGAATATATTATCAACGGATTTAGACATTATTAATTTATATTGCTTATGAATTTTTTAAAGATTGAAAACGAACAAAAACCCATTGTGTCAATTGGACAATTTTCCATTGCTAATGTTACTTTATGGGGTGGATTATTACGATTTAATTGAGTTAGATTTCGGATTTGATCGGTTGATTGATAAAAATATTCAATTTTCATCAATGTTTTACCACTATAATTATCTCGCCATTTTTGGAACACTATTTTGCCACCAATTGGCGTTTTTTCAAATTGATCCGGCAGTTTATAAGATTTAATTTTTAATGCTGATAATAATGATGCTACATTAGAATCATGGCCGACTAAAAGAGTAAATTTAGTATGATTATTTTCAGAGAAAGCTTGATTAATATAGTTAATTAAATTTGCGGCAACCTGTTTAGCAATAATAGGTGCGCCAAATAAAACTGAATTGTAATATTCTTTTATAGAAACTAATTGTTCAAATTTTTGATTGCTTTTGATCTTTCCCCAAGCAATATCTTGCAATGGTGCGCCTTCATAGTACTGTAAAATAAAGGCATCTGCGATTGATGTCCCAATTCGAAGTGGACCAGTTATGCCGGGCTCCTTACCTTTTTCAATAATAAATTGAGTTGGTAAATTGGTAAAATCACACTGTTTATCGGTCAAACAATTAGTTGATTGAGTATAATTTAGGATGTTAGACAGATCTTGATAAGTTTGATTCAGTTTTTGATTTAACCCTTCAATACCTTTTTCATTAGCTGTTTGGTTGATTGAAATGATTGCCATTTTTTTAAACTTAGGGTTATCATCACGAATTACAGGAAAAAATACGGGATCCATGGTACCTAATTTTTCCTTATGCATAATTGGGATAATACAACCTGGAAAAGCTCCAACCGTAAAGTACTGACCGGTAGCGATAGTACGTTGTAAACTGTTGGTGTAAATATACACTTCATGTTCACTTGGGCAGGTATTTCCAGTTAAAAGTTTATTATCAATAAACCATTCACTAAAGTAATGACCAAAATAACTTTCTAGTACCCCTCCTCGAGCAGTTAAATAACTTGTAGGTGTATCCCATTGTGGCCATTGATTTGGTGTAATTTTACCAAGTGTACTTGTTGGACTGGAAAGTGGCGCTCTTAAACCATGTCGGCTAAATACGATTACTTGTTCTAAGGTATACTTATCTAATGTTTCTATTGCTTGTACAGAGAAAGATAAAACAAAAGACAAAGCTAATATTATTTTTAATTTCCTCATAAAAAACCTCTTAATTCACTTTTAAAGAGATAATATCACCATAATATTTCTGTTATAAGTGGTCGGTGATCACTTACAATTTTTTTCAATTAGGTAGTGTGCTTTTACATTGTTAATATCCAAATTTTTGATAAAGGTATGATCGATTTCTACTTGTCTTTCTCCATCTTTATCCCACAAAGTTCTTGATGGAAATAAGATTTTATTTATCATTTTTTCTAATTGGTTCCAATGTGAAGTCAAATATTGAATGAGTGTGTTATCTTTACTATGATCAATGTTTGAATTCATGTATTTAGTCGGTGAACTGTTGGTTGGAGTGGTATTAAAATCGCCCGCCACTATTAGTGGTAATGTTGATGACTGAACATAGTCAATAATGGCTTTGGGTTGTAATGTCCTTTCTTCAAATGAGCGATAGAGATGTACTCCTATAACATTGAGATTTTTTCCATTAATATTAACTGTTGTCATCAAAGCAGTCTTTGGTTCTGAACCTTTTGGTAAAGAGATATTATATGAATCAATGATAGGGTAACGACTCATAATTCCTATGCCATATTGTCCACCATCATAATCGAAAAATGCATTAAATTTATAATACTTTAAGTGAACTAGTTTTACTATTTGAGCCAATTGATCAACATTGTTGGTTCGTTGGTTTTATCATCAACTTCTTACAATACAATAATATCAGCTCTTTCTGTGATGATTATATTGGCAATGCTTGCCGTGCTAATCCTTCCATCATGCTTTTCACTATGATGAGTATCAAATGACATAATTTTGATTAAGTCAGCATCAGTAATAGTACTTATACATTCTAATAATACTATAAAAGTGATGAAAATTGATTTGATAAACATTTTTATTCCTAAGAAAAGAACATCGTTGATTCTTACTTTGATGAAAAAATTTTTATGGATTTTTAAATCAAAATATCGTTAACATCTACTGATATTCGATAAACAATCTTGCCATTTACTATAGTTGCCAATAGTTGATTATTCGCATTTAAAAGTACTAGATTAGCTTGTTTTCCTATGGCAATATCACCCAAGTAATGATCTATGCCTAATGCTTTTGCTGGATAAGAACTACCATGTTACCATGCTTGTTCAAATGAAATCTTCGCATAATTAGCAAGATTATTAACTCCACAATTTATTGTTAAAGTACTTCCCGCTAGCCCTCCATCTTTTGTACGTACAACATCATTTTGGAGATGTACTTTTAATTTGCCTAATTAATAATTACCATCAGACATCCCTGTTGCTCTCATTGCATTGCTAATTAATAGTAAGTTTTTGCCACAACATTTATAAGAGATATTAACTGCGGCAGGATGTACATGATGACCATCTATGATAATTTGAGTTTGGCAATTATCAATTGTTAGTGCTACACCAACTACAACTGGATTACGATGATGCAATCCTGACATGCCGTTATAACAGTGCACAACCCCACTGGCACCAGCAAGTAGTTCCGCTTTTGTTGTTTGATAGTCTGCATTAGTATGCCCAATCATGACTCTGATTGACTTTCTGTAACAGTCGTAGCTAAAAACGCACCAATACCATGTTGTACTAAGAAATGGCTCATTGTATTAAGTGCTTCATGTATTGCATCCATTATATCTGCGTTCATTACTCCATGAAAATGTGGGTATCTATTAATGCAGGTAAAATTTTGATATTGTATGAACAGACTTTATTTGCTTGCCTATATTTTTTCAAATTCCATCTGAATATTCCTTTTTATCAATTGATTTTCTGTGGTTTTCACTCCATAAGCTGGTTATGCTAGATTTACCAATATCTAATGCTCTCAGACGAAAATTTTCAGCATCTAATTCATCACGTTGTAATAACATTTCTAATAAAATTGGTAAATTTGTACCACTAATTATCTCAACATGATTAAATTGATAGTTTAACCGTGCGGCTAATTGAAATGGAGTGCCTCCTAAGATATCAGTAAAAAATATTACACCATCACCTTTATCACACTTTTTTAAGGCATCAGTGAGTTGTTGTTCTAGTATCTTAGTACTCATCCCATCTGGGAAGTTAATCGCAGTAAACTGTGCTTGTTTTCCAATGATTTGTACTACAGCTTCATAAAGACCAGTGGCAAAGCCACCATGACCTGTTAAAATAACACCTAACATAATCAACCTCTATAAGTAACCAACTAATTTACCAAATATGCCAATTACCACTGTTAAACCGATTAATTTTACAGGCGAGAAATTACGTTTCATTAAATAATAGACAAATAATGTAAATCCTAACGGTAATAAATTTGGCATGAGTTTATCTAATACGTCGGCTTGTAGAGCAATATGTGCTTTACCAGCATTGATCTCTAATGGTGTGGATAGATGTACATAAGAAGCCACTAATGCACCAATAACTGTCATACCGATGATTGATGCTGCATGTGAAATGCGTTTTGTATGAATTTTTAATAAAGGTAATGCGCTAGTACCAGCATGATAACCATAATGAGCAAGACCAAAACGTAATCCGAAATGGACTAAATTAAATATTAATAAAAATATTATTGGTCCCAAAAAACTACCTTCTAGTGCTAATGAAGCACCAATTCCAGCACAAATAGGTAACAATGTTAACCAAAATAGTGCATCTCCAATACCACCTAAAGGTCCCATTAAAGCAACTTTAATTGAACGTATTGATGAAATATTTTCTTTACCTTTTTCCATTGCTAAAACTAAACCAGATAAAAAGGTAACATCAAACGGATGGACATTTATAAACTCCATGTGCATATGCATTGAGTTTTTTAAGTCATCTGAGTTTTTATGAATTTTACGTAGTGCAGGCAAAATAGTATAAAGCCAACCTCCAGCCTGCATACGTTCATAATTAAATGAGGCTTGTAAAGCTAAGGAACGAAATGCCATTCGATTAATGTCAACTTTAGTTAATGTTACATTTTGACTTTGATCAATATAAGTATCAGTTGATACTTTGCTTGTTGACAATGATTGTTCCATACGTTTTTCTGCTTTTGCTGCCATTTTGCTGTCATTTTCGTCATTAAATACCATTTTCCACCTCTACAGAACTTGCCTGTACTGATTTGTTATTATCGTTATTGACTTGGCTATCATTAAAGAAATCAATCATCGCTATTGCTAAAGCACCTAATGTAATTGCTAAAATTGGTAAGTTAAGGTATGTCACACTAAGAAAACCTAGAATGAAATAAGCAATATATGTTTTTTTCATCATAATTTTCATTAACATAGCAAAACCGATTGCGGGCATCATCCCACCAGCAATGCTCAATCCATCAAGTAACCATTGTGGTGATTTTTTTACTAAATCTGTTGCCATATCAGCGCCAAAGTAAATTGGTAAAAATGCGACAATAAAATAAAAGCAAAACAGGATAATCATGCCAAGATAATTGACACATTCAATACCTTTAAAATTAAGTTGATCAACATAGCGATCACATTTGTGCATCATTGGTGAATAGATGGTAAATAAGATAGTAATGCAACCTTGTACCGTTATAGCAAATGGTACGGCAATACCAATGGCAACTTTAGGATCGGCATGAGTTAAAATTGCAAAACTTGTACCAATTACTCCGCCAATGACAACATTAGGTGGTTGCGCTCCTGCTAATGGTACCATTCCCATCCAAACTAGCTCTAATGAACCTCCAACATATAACCCTGTTTTTATATCACCTAAGATCAATCCAACTAAAGGACCAATTACAATAGGTCTATGTAAATGAGTTAGCCCATCAAATAAATCTACACCAGCAATACCTGCTAGTAGTCCAATTAATATTGCATCGATTACCATAGTTTGCTCCCGTATTAGGATTAATCAAGTAGATCTATTATTTTTTGACCAGCTTCATCTGGCACACGGCGAATCTCACATTTTACACCTAATTTTTCAAGTTCTTTAAAAGCAGCTATATCTTCTTCATCAATAGATACTGTTTTATGAATTTGTTTTTTTCCTTCTGAAAAATGCATATTACCTACATTAACAAATTTGATTGGTACGCCTCCTTTAACGAGAGTTAAAACATCATGTGGTGTTTTACAAACAATAAATATTTTTTGTCGTTCGGCTGCTTTCCCAATAATGTCGATGGTTTTTTGTAAAGTGAAGTAACGGGTTTGTATTCTCTCTGCAATAACCATATCCATAAGATTTTGTTGTACAGGATCTTGTGCTGCATTATCATTAGCAACTAATAATAAATTAGCTCCAAGTGCATTGACCCAAGTCACCCCAACTTGACCATGAACTAAGCGATTATCAATGCGCGTCATAAGAATATTCGGAATGTTCATACGTTTTACATCCTTTGTTTTGTGATAATTGGATACCCTAAATTTGATTAAATGGGTAAATAGTAACGCCTTTTACTACTCGAT
The DNA here is from genome assembly GCF_026537015.1 of Gilliamella sp. B2887. Lineage (NCBI taxonomy): Bacteria > Pseudomonadati > Pseudomonadota > Gammaproteobacteria > Orbales > Orbaceae > Gilliamella > Gilliamella sp. B2887. Next base: position 141,371 of record NZ_JAFNMX010000003.1, read on the forward strand.
TAACTTCACCTGTTGGACAAGGATTATCAGGTGTTAAACCATTATTTAATGATTTTTCAAATGCAAGCATTTGGGAAAAAATAAGGTATGGGAAGATGAGCCAGCAATCTGAATAATCTCCATTTACTGTAAGTATATTTTGTTTATTACTGCTACTTTTTCCGCATAATACAAACACATCGGTTGCGATATGGTCATTAATTAATTCATTAAATAAATCAGTATCATATTGATGTGTATAATGTTCATTAGTGAAGAAGCAAACAACTAAACTTTGTGAATTAATCATAAATTTAGGACCATGACGTAAACCTAAAATTGAATCAAATCGAGAAACTATTTTACCCGCTGTTAGTTCAAGAATTTTTAATGCAGACTCTTGAGCGACACCAATAAAACAGCTACTACCGATATAAATAACTCTTTCATGGTTTTTATGTGCTAATTGTTTAGTTATTTGCTGCCAACTTTCTATTTTTTGTTCACAGACACGAGCAATTTCCATTACAGCCTTATGTGCCATCACATGATCAATATTTCCCAAAAGGAGTAATGCTGCAAGCATCATACTACTAATACTTGAGGTCATAGCAAAACCTAAATCATGAGCTCCTTCTGGCATGACTAGTTGAAGAATACGATTTGATGAATTGTTAGATGTTGCATAATCGATTAAAGCACAGTTTGGGTTACATATTAAAAATAAGTGATAACAATCAGAAATTAATTGATCGGCTAATTTAACCGTTGCCACACTTTCAGGACTATTTCCCGAACGAGCAAATGACACCATTAACGTTTTTTTATTTGGTGAAAAATATTGTAGTGGGTCAGCAACAATTTCCGTTGTGCCATAGGCATGCACGTTTCGATGAGTATGCTCCCTTAACCACGGCGCAAGAGCAACACCACCAAAAGCCGATGATCCAGCTCCAGTCAAAATAATTTCTAAACTCGGATCAGACAGCAAAGGTTTTAAAAATGTTTGTAGTTGGGTTCTGTTTCGATCAATTAACTGTAGTAAATCACGCCAAATTTTAGGTTGTTGACAGATTTCTTTAGCAGTATGTTCTGCACCGTGCTTTTTAAGCCAATCTAGTGAATAATTTAAGTACTTTTGCATAATTTAGATCCTACCTTTGAGTGATCATTTGGTTAAAAATAAGATCATCTATATATCTACAATTTCCACGTTAATACCTAATGAATGGAATTGCATTAAATGATCTTTGGAAATTTTTGAATCAGTCACTATTGTGTGAATAAGATGAATTTTTTCTATCGTGCAGAAACTTTTCCGACCAAACTTTGTTGAATCTGTTACTGCAATAATGTGTTCAGAAACTTGGCACATTGCTCTATTAACCGAAGCTTCACCAAAATTGGGAGTTGTAATACCTGCATTGAGATCAAATCCGTCAACACCTAAAAATAATTTATTAAAGTGGTACATCTTTAATTGTTGCTCAACGGTTGGACCTGAAATAGAGTAAGCCTTGTTTCTAATATTACCGCCAGCTATGATCACTTCTATATTTGTATTGATGGTTAATTCGTAAGCAATGTTAATCGCATTTGTAAAAACGATTAAATTCTGTTTTTTACCTAAATATGGCACCATTGCAGAGGTTGTTGAGCCTGAATCGAGAATAATTCTATCGCCATCATTTACCATATTGGCAGCTTTTTTAGCAATCTTATTTTTTATTATTGAATTTATGCGACTTTTATCAAATAAAGGTCTATCAAAAGCGAAAGTTTTATTTATCATTGCTCCCCCATAAGAACGTAATACGCAGCCTTTTTGCTCTAAGTGGCGAAGATCATTACGGATTGTGACGGTAGAAACATTAAAAAGTTTACTTAACTTATTTACTGATACGGTATTTTCTTTACCGAGTACATGAATAATTTTTTCTCGACGCTGTAAAGTGTTCATGATTTCATTAGTCATAAAGTTGTAACTTGTTAACCTTTCATTTTGTTATTAGATTTGAACATATGTAAGGGACTGAAAAATGATAAATAAGTCACAAAATGGATTTTGCTTAAAAAAAACAAAAAATCATTTCATTTGAAAATAAGTGAAAGAATGAAAATAAAATTATATTTCAGATAAATAATAATTATTATTCTTATTCAAATAGTTAACAAAAAAATAAATAATGATTAAAAATTTTTTGAATCAGAAATGAAAGTACGTAATTTCATTTTATAAAGTGATGTTTATCACAAATTTGGTAATTTGATTTAAAATAATACTCATTTTGGGCAGATTTAATGTAAAAATGATTAGAGGAAAAAATTAGTGTGAGAAAGTTATTGAAACCATTTTATAGTTTCAATAACTGGATTTTTTAATTCAATTCCGGCTGAGAAGTAGATTTTTTAACTTGGTTAAAAACTATCATTACCACAAATGCAATAACAGTTAAATAAATAATAAACATTCCATAAGTGGACAGCATATCAATGAGTGAACGCCCACGCATAGCGATATCTCGGAAAAAACGGAATAACCAAACTAAAGGAAAGGCGTGGCTAACATAATAAGCCCATATTGGCATAATACCAACAGCCATTGTTGATCCCCCCATAATAAAACCTGGAGGTACTAAAAATACCATTTTACTTGCACCTTCACCTGGATTATTTGTTTTCCAGGAGAGTAAAAAACCTAACCAACCAAATGCTAGCCCTGTCATAAATATACTAGGTACAAATACGAAATAATTACCATCAAAACGCAGTTGTCCAAATAAAACTAGTACTGCGGTAATCAATGTTAATCCGGTGGTATAAAACAATGCATAAGGTATTGTTCTTGCCAATAAAGCGACAAATCCTCTTTCTAAAACGGTATTCCACATGCCAGTAACTTTTAAACGACCTATAATCATCAATGATGTTAATCCATATGTTAAAGATGAGAAAAAGTAAACAAAATAGATGATGGTAGAAATCGTTGATGAACTTGCTGGGTTAAATAGATTACGAGATTTTAGCTGCATAGGTGATAAGGTTGCTTCGGTACCTTCTCGACCAAACCCTAATGAAGAAACTTTACCCACACTTAGTTCTGCACCTAATTCAGGTATATATTCGTTGAGATTTTGAAGTACTTTAGCATTTTGGGCTTCATTCGTATCATCAGCAAAGTAACCTAAACGAACAGTTTGATCCCCTTTTTTTAAACTCTTTTCTAACCCTTTAGGAATATATAACACTCCTAAATTACGGTCATGAGAAACTAAAGTTATAGGGTTAACCGGCGATCTGATTACTTCCGAAACTTCAATGTAAGAAGACGTATTTATTTTACTAATTAATTCAGTCGAATAATTAGAACCATCAAGGTCAATAACTGCAATTTTTCCTTCAAATACCGAACTATGGCTTAGTACTATAGAAAAAATAAGCGCAACAATAGCGGCTAACCCTATAGCAACCTTGTAATACGGGATAAAGTAGCCTGATAACATTGCATCAAGCTCTTCTTGAATAGATTTAATGATGTTTTGCATCATTGTTCAACCTCAAGTGTCATTCCGGTTAATAGTTTTGGAATGGATTCCATATATATTCTGACCTGATAAGACGTTAAATCGGCTTGACCTCGTTCTCGAGTCATGCGTAAATCAGCAAAAGATGGTGCTGCTGTAGCAAAACGAACCTTACCTTTTACTTTTTTATCCAAAGCAATCACATTTGCTTTAACAGTTGTACCTGGTTGGTAGTTATTAACCATTTTTTCATTCACGTAAATATCGATATATTTACGATCAGTTTCTAATAATACAGCGGGTGCGCCTGTTGGTGCCAATTCACCATCTTCAAACATCAGTTTTAAGACTTTACCATCTTCAGGTGCTTTTAACGTCAGTCGTTGATAATTAATTTGCAACTGTTTTAAATCAGCTTCGCCTTGAGCTAACTGTGCTTTAAGTTGTGCTAATTGATTTTGGCGATTTTTAAGCTTTTGTCTGGCAATTGTAATTGATTGTAGTGACATGCCAGTGGCATTTTGCGTTTTCTCAAATTGGCTGACTTGTTCTGATGTAGCACCAATCATTAATGTCGATAGCTGGCTTTCAATTTGGACAACTTGCATTTTTGCTCCAATAAAAGTATTACGAGCATTATCAAGTTGAGATTGTGAATTTCCACCTGTTTTACGTAATTGTGTTTGCCGATCAAACTCAGTGCTAGCTAAATTTCTAGCAGATTTTGCCGATTCTAAGCTTGCTTTTACTTCTTCTATTTTTCGCCAAGTAGATAGTTCAGAAAGATTGGTTTCATTTTCTGTGATTTCAATTGCAGCTTGTTCTTGATTGACCGCAGCTCTTTGACTATCAACCAATGCTTGTAATCGATCAATTGCTAATTTTGTATCGACGTCCTCTAATTGCATTAAAGGATCCCCTTTTTTAACCATTTGTGATTCTTCTACAAATCGCTTAATGACTTTACCTCCTACATTCTGAAAAGCCACATTAATTTCATCAGCCGTTAACACGCCTGATTTAATGCTTTTAGCAACCGTTACCGCATCATTTCGAGAGCCCAAAAAGATTAAAAACGATCCAACAAATAGGAGAAGTAAAAAGATAACCGGAATTTTGACATTTTTTTTCATATATAGCTTATTTTCCATTTATTTAGTCAGCTAAGTATTTAATTAAAAAGAACGACTTCAATTTTCATTGAAGTCAGTTATTTCGTAATAATTTACGTAACATAAGTATTAAAGATTCTTGTTCTTGCGAGTTTAGTACCTGTGCAAAAGTACGAATCGATTTAAGGTGATCGGGTAATGCATTTTGAATAAGTGTTATTCCAGCTTCTGTCAAAGTTATCAAACGTGAACGACCATCTTCCTCGTTTTTTGTCATGGATATTAATGGATTGGATGTGGTCAACATTCGCTTGACCATAACTGATACGGTTGCTGGAGTTACTCCTATACGTAGTGCAAGTTCGCCAGCACTGGTTTCACCTTCAGAATATAATGACATTAACAAAGCAAACTTACCTTCAGAAACGTCATAATCTTTAGTAAGTTGTGCATAAATATTTGAACGAATCAAATCAGCTGTTGTTATCAAACTTAAAACTAGGTCAATACCCGATACGTCGATAATATCATCATTAAATCTTTGTGCTCGTGCTAATGTCTCACGAGATGGAAGCTTTCTTAACTTGTAATTCAATTATCATTACTCAATTTATTTAGTCGGCTAATTATACTGGTTTAATCTTAATTGGCAATCATTTTTTATTTGATTTTTTTATATCTGTTAATGACTAATTAACAAGCCTGTTTTCAAAGGGGCTGTAACATTTTTAATTTTACTTAAATATAAAATATAAATAACATAATGTATTTAAATAATATTATTTGAGATTACTACTAAAGTAGTAACCCTTGAGAGTAATTATATTCCGTATAAAGTTTCATACAATGTGGATAGTATCAAAATTGATTATTTAAATTAGAATAAATTGGAGCTTTAGTATGAGTAAAACCAATCTCGTTATCATTGGTAATGGGATGGTTGGACATCATTTTGTCGAAGAAATTATCGACAAAATACAGTCTGATCAATTCAATATTACAATTTTTTGTCAAGAACCTAGAGTCGCTTATGATAGGGTACACCTTTCTTCTTACTTCTCTGGCTTTACTGCCGAAGAATTATCGCTTGTTCGTGATGGATTTTATGAAGAAAATCACATCAATGTTTTATTAAATGAAAGTGTGATTTTAATCAATCGTCAGCTTAAACAAGTGTATTCACAAACTGGGCGAATTGTTGAGTACGACAAGTTAGTGATAGCGACAGGTTCATATGCTTGGATTCCACCAATTAAAGGTGCTGATGGATCTGATTGTTTTGTTTATCGTACTATTGAAGATTTAGACGCTATTGCACAATGTGCTCGTCATTGCAAAACTGGGGCCGTAGTTGGAGGTGGTTTGCTTGGACTTGAAGCAGCCGGAGCGCTTAAAAATTTAGGTATAAAAACCCATGTAGTTGAGTTCGCCAACGTTTTAATGGCTGAACAGCTTGATGTGATGGGTGGTGAACAATTGCGCCATAAAATTGAAGAAATGGGGGTTAGTGTACATACCAGCAAAAACACCCAAGAAATTTTGCATACACCAAAAGGTAAAGTAATGAAATTTGTTGATGGTTCATCGCTAGAAATCGACTTTATCATTTTTTCTACTGGCATTCGTGCAAATGATCAGTTAGCGCGCGATTGTCAGTTAGACATTGGTGACCGTGGAGGCATTGTAATCAATGATTATTGTCAAACGTCCGATCCTGATATATATGCTATTGGCGAATGTGCATGTTGGCAAGGCAAAATTTTTGGTTTAGTGGCTCCTGGTTATAAAATGGCTCAAATTGCTGTTGCACATTTGCTTGGTGGCAGTGCCTCATTTGAGGGTGCTGATATGAGTGCTAAGCTAAAATTGATGGGCGTTGATGTTGGAAGTATTGGCGATGCCAAAGCTAAAGCTGTGGGTAACCGTAGTTATGTATATTTAGATGAAACTATCCCTGTTTACAAAAAATTAGTTGTATCTAATGATAATAAAAAATTATTGGGTGCTGTTTTAGTGGGAGATACGGCAGATTACAGTAATTTATTACAATTGATGCTCAATAACATGGATCTACCTGAACACCCTGATACTTTGATTTTGCCAGAATATACTGGTTCTAAACCAACAATGGGTGTCGATGCGTTGCCAAATTCAGCTCAAATCTGCTCTTGCTTTGATGTTACTAAAGAAAAAATCATTAATGCCATTAATGCAGGCTGCCATACTGTAGCTGCGATTAAAGCTCAAACTAAAGCTGGTACAGGTTGTGGAGGGTGTATACCTTTGGTTACACAAATTCTCAATACGGAATTAGCAAAACAAGGTATAGAAGTCAGTCATGCACTTTGTGAACATTTTAAATATTCTCGCCAAGAACTATATCATCTGATTAGAGTTGAAGGGATGACAACATTTGAGCAGGTGATAAAAAAATATGGTATTGGTTATGGTTGTGAAATTTGCAAACCAACGATAGCTTCGTTATTAGCCTCATGTTGGAATGATTATATTTTGCGTCAAGATTTGATCCCTCTGCAAGATAGTAATGATATCTTTCTCGGTAATATTCAAAAAAATGGTACTTATTCAGTTATACCTCGTAGTGCAGGTGGAGAAATTACGCCTGAAGGACTGATCGCCGTCGGAAAGATAGCTAAAAAATATCATCTCTACTCTAAAATTACTGGTTCACAACGTATTGGTCTTTTTGGTGCGCAAAAAGATGATTTGCCGGCTATTTGGAAAGAGCTAATTGATGCTGGATTTGAAAGTGGTCATGCTTATGCTAAAGCCTTACGGATGGCAAAAACCTGTGTCGGTAGCACATGGTGTCGTTTTGGTGTAGGAGATAGCGTTAGTTTTGGCGTGGAGTTGGAAAATCGTTATAAAGGCATTCGTGCTCCCCATAAATTTAAATTAGGAGTATCAGGTTGTACTCGTGAATGTGCAGAGGCACAGAGTAAAGACATTGGTGTGATTGCTACTGAAAATGGGTGGAATCTATATGTCTGTGGTAATGGAGGAATGAAGCCTCGTCATGCTGATTTACTGGCGGCCGATTTAGATAAAGCTACATTAATTCAGTATCTCGATCGTTTTATTATGTTCTATATTCGTACCGCAGATAAATTACAACGTACGTCTGTTTGGCTTGAAAATATGGAAGGAGGTGTTGACTATTTACGTAGTGTGATTATTGATAACAAACTTGGTATTAATGATGACCTAGAAACAGAAATGACTCGTTTACGCAGTTTATTTGTATGTGAATGGAAGCAGACAATTGAACATCCGGAAAATCAATATCGATTTGCTCACTTTATCAATAGCAACAAACGAGATGAAAATGTTCAGTTTATTCCTGAGCGAAATCAACATCGCCCAGCAAGTTTACAAGAACGCTATGCAATATTTGAGGAGCAATAATATGACGGATTGGGTAACTGTTTGTAAAATAGATAATATACTGCCTGGAGCAGGTGTTTGTGCGTTAGTTGGAAGAACACATGTAGCGATCTTTCGACCTTACCATTCCAACAAACTTTATGCGATAAGTAACATTGACCCTTTTGCTCATGCTAGTGTGTTGTCACGTGGCATTATTGGTCAGCATGATGATGATTTATGGGTTGCTAGTCCACTAAAAAAACAACGTTTTCGATTAAAAGATGGCTATTGTTATGATGATGAAAATAATTGTATCCCTCACTATGAAGTGAAAGTGAATGATGATGGCTTTGTACAAGTAAAAGCGGATTAAATTTATTTAAAGGGAAAACTTTGTTATGTATAGCGATACTATCAATAAATGTGCCGCTAATGCGGCACGCATTGTTCAATTTGCAAAATTTAATCCATTCGGATTTTGGTTAAGTTCAGCTATGGCTGGCGCATATGTTGGGCTTGGTATTATTCTTATTTTTACGCTTGGTAATTTAATTGATCCTGCCTTAAGACCATTATTAATGGGGGCAACATTTGGGATTGCTTTAACGTTAGTCATAATTGCTGGTTCTGAATTATTTACGGGTCATACCATGTTTTTAACCTTTGGTGTGAAATGTAAAAGCATTACTCATAAACAGATGTGGTTTGTATTACCGCAAACTTGGTTAGGCAATTTGCTAGGTTCAATTTTTGTTTCATTAATTTACTTCTATGCTGCAACTCCTTTATTATCAACTGATACCAGTTTAGTACATGGTGCAGCGTTAGCTAAAACATCAGCGCCAGCTAGTGCTTTATTTTTTCGTGGTATTTTATGTAACTGGTTAGTATGTTTAGCTATTTGGATGGCAAATCGCGTTGAAGGATCTGCAAAATTTATTGCTATTTGGTGGTGTTTACTGGCTTTTATTGCTTGTGGTTATGAACATTCTGTTGCCAATATGACACTTTTTTCTTTATCTTGGTTTGGTAACCATGGTGATAATTACACATTAGCTGATATAGGTCATAATTTATTATGGGTTTCATTGGGTAATATTGTTTCTGGTGCTATTTTTATGGGGTTAGGATATTGGTATGCAACACCTAAATCAGAACGTCCTTAGTACCAATTACATAGTTAAAGTACAGGAATGACAGAGTTATGGATTATTTTCCTTTATTTTGTAAATTACAAAATCGTAATTGTTTGTTGGTTGGGGGGGGTGAAATTGCTGAACGAAAGGCTCGTTTGTTGCTTGAGGCTGGGGCTAATCTTACTGTTAATGCGGTCACTTTTAGCCAACAATTTTTGTGTTGGCAAGATCAAAAGCAATTAATTTTAGTTCAAGATGAATTTAGAGCTCAATTACTTGATGATAAATGGTTGGTTATTGCTGCTACTGACAATGACAAAACTAACCAACAAGTAAGTATTGAAGCCGAAAATCGACGTATTTTTTGTAATGTGGTTGATTCTCCTAAAAATGCTAGCTTCATTATGCCTTCAATTATCGACCGTTCACCAATTATGGTAGCGGTTTCATCTGCGGGTCATGCTCCCGTTTTAGCACGATTATTACGTGAAAAATTAGAGGCTATTTTACCACAACATTTAGGTAAATTAGCCAAATATGCTGGTTATTTACGTAATAAAGTCAAATTAAGTTATAAAACATTAACAGAACGTCGCCGATTTTGGGAAAAGTTATTTACCCATGATAGGTTAGCACAAGCTATTGCAAATAATGATTCAGAACGTATTGAATTATTAACTAGTGAATTATTTAATATGTCACTTGATGATCGCGGAGAAGTTGTTTTAGTTGGCGCAGGGCCAGGTGATGCTGGCTTATTAACATTAAAAGGACTACAGCAAATTCAACAAGCTGATATCATAGTTTATGATCGATTAGTATCAGATGAAATTATGAATCTTGTTCGTCGCGATGCTCAGCGTATTTTTGTTGGTAAACGGGTGGGATATCATTGTGTTTCACAAGAACAAATTAACCAAATCTTGTTAGAACAAGCTCAAAAAGGATTACGTGTAGTACGCTTAAAAGGGGGAGATCCTTTTATTTTTGGTCGTGGTGGAGAGGAACTTGAAACATTATTTAATGCTAATATCCCTTTCTCAGTAGTGCCCGGTATAACTGCTGCTTCTGGTTGTTCTGCATATAGTGGTATACCATTAACACATCGTGATTATGCACATAGCGTACGTTTGGTTACAGGGCATTTAAAAAATGGAGATCATTTGGATTGGCAGAGCTTAGCGGCGGAAAAACAAACTTTAGTTTTTTATATGGGGCTTTCTCAAGCGGAAAACATCCGGAATCAATTGATTAAACATGGTATGAATGCTCAAACACCTATTGCAATTGTCGAGGAGGGAACAAGTACTAAGCAAAGAGTCATTACTGGTTTATTGAACGATTTAGCGAATCTGGCTTTGCAAGCACGAAGTCCGAGTCTAGTTTTTATTGGGTCAGTGGTTGCACTGCGTGAAAAATTAAATTGGTTTTCTAATCATTAACTTTAATAGGCAAGTAAATGTTACCTGTTAGTCATATACTTGTCTGTTATTTATAGATTATTTTATTTTTAAAAACTGTAACGAATTGATTTTCAATAATTGTTGTTCTATATAAATTAAATCTATTTGTTTTCATTACTTGAGTTATTCCTTACTTTGTAAATACCATACTGTCATTTCCATGCGAGATTTGAAGTTAAGTTTTTTGAATATGCTTTTGATATGAACTTTTACTGTACTTTCGACAATATCTAAATCTTTGGCTATTAGTTTATTGGATAGTCCTTGCACTAATAGATGAAATATTTCATGCTCCCTAGGGGTGAGAAGGCTGACATCATGGATCGGTTTGGTTGTCGATTCTTCGCCATGACGCATATAATTAAGAATAATATGCGAAATTGTATCATCCATTATTACTTTTCCAATTGAAATATCTTGTAACGCTTTGAGAAAATCTTCTGGTTCCATATCTTTTAATAGGTAACCATCAGCACCTATTTTAAGAGCCGTAATAATATCTTCTTTTGCATTTGATACGGTAAAAATAATGATACGACTTGAGATATTTTTTTCACGTAAATTTCGAAGAATATCTAAACCATTAACATCGTGTATATTAATATCAAGTAATATAATATCTGGATCAAGCTCTTCAGCCAGTTTTATTCCTTCTATTCCTGACCCTGTTTCATCAACTATTTCAAAATGATTGACGGTGTGGATTAATTGCTTTACACCATTTCGTAACATAGGGTGATCGTCAATAAGTAATATTGAACTTTTAATTTGTTCCATTGGTTAATCTTCTACTATTTTTAATGGAATGGCTTTCATAGCTTTAAATGTTACCACAATTTGTGTTCCTTTATTGGGTTTACTATCAATAATTAGATTACCATTTAATATCTCAATTCTATCTCGCATAATAATAAGACCATAATGGTGATCTTGTTTAATTTGATTTTGAAAGCCTATCCCATTGTCTTTTATATTTAGTGTAATAATTTGATTATTATCCATTTCTAATTTTATTATTACACAGGAAGCTTTTGCATGTTTATATACGTTATTCAGTGCTTCACGAATAAACTGTAATAAATGAAAAGCATATTTGCTATTAATGATATTTAAAGGCAATTGATATTCAAGTTGAATATTGAATTTTAATTTGTCATTAAACTCTTCTACTAACTCGATTAAGCTTGCATAAAATCCTGTTTGATTTAGACGTAAACGAAAAGAGGTAATTAACTCTCTTAGTTGAGAGTAAGTAACATTCACTTCTTTGCGCATAGTCGTGAGTAGATCAGCGCTGGTTGGTGAATTCAAGTCAGATTGCATCTGTAAGCAACTGAGATAAATTTTTAAACAAGATAGCGATTGGGCTATCGAATCATGAAGTTCGCGCGCCATTGCCGAACGCTCTTTCATTAACAAATATTGTTTTTGCTTTTCAATTTGTCTATCAAGCATAATTGCTGTGGTCATTTGTTCAATTAATCCAGTAATTAGATTTTCTTGCTCAATGCTTAATGTGATGTTAGATGGTTGAATAGCAAATAAAACGCCATATTTTTCACCATTTTCTTGAAGATACCAAAGGCGTTGAATCCCATTTTTTTGATAGATTTTTGAGGGAGTTAAACAAGCATTACATTTGGGATTAAGACAATAGGGTAATTTTTGTTGGTTATCATAACTGATTTGTTGATAATGTTCTGGATTATTAGATTCATAAAAACGAATTTGAAATTGAGTTAGGGGTACCAATTCTTCTAATTCTCGTAGTATTTTAAGAAAACGCTCACATAGTGGTTCTGAAGTATGCAGTTGCTTGGTTGCATAATATTGAAATAAAATAATTTGATTGGTCTTTTGTAATTCAGAAGTTTTTTCGGTAACGCGCTGTTCAAGTAATAAATATTGTGATTCAATTTGTTCTGACATTTTATTAAAAGCTAACCCAAGTAAATCAAATTCATTCTTTTTTTTCTGAATATTAAAACGTTCGCTGAAGTTATGCTTTGAAATGGCTTCTGCCATATCAATGAGTTTTTGCCATGGAACTAAAATGTAGCGGCGTAAATAGTAAATTTGGATAATTAAGGAAATTATAATGATGACAATAAATACTAATTGTAACTGAAAAATATAATGGATTTGCTTTTCCGTTTTTAGATCAATTTTGTGTACCAAGTTATTAGTGAGATCAACATAGTTATCTATATCATTTTTTACTTCATCACTTTTTTGGGCTTGTTGTATTTTTGGTACTATATTCCTCATCCACTCATATTTTAATTGGTTGAATTCATTGGTTAAGCCATAATGCTCAAATAGTTGTAAACATTGTTTTGAGGAAGATAAATCTACAAAAATATTAAGACGATTATGATCATTTTGGTGCACTGGAATAATTGTCAAAAGTTGATAACTCTTCATTCTAAGTAGCCCTAATTGATTAATCATATAAGCACTACCTTTAGTATCATTGGCGATTCTAATTGATAGTGATAGTGCTACTAATGCAATACTGCCTAAAATGAACATAAGTAGTGTTAAGCGACTAGTAATAGAGGCATTGTAGCCAACTTTTCTTCCTGACATATTGAAACTCTATAGGATTGCAAATATTTCAAATAAATAATAATTTATAATTATTGTAACGTGAAAACAGTATACCTCAGATCTTTTTTGTAACTTTTTGCGATCTTTTACTAAACAGCGCTTGCAACAAGAATAAATTTTGCGTAAAATTCACGCCCTATAAGATTAATCATACAGACATCTATGTTCAATCAAATAATCGTCTGTTTTTTATTGCGGAGTTAAGTATGTACGCAGTTTTCCAAAGTGGTGGTAAGCAACACCGAGTTAGCGAAGGACAAGTCATTCGCTTGGAAAAAATTGAAGTCGAAACAGGTGCGGAAGTTGTTTTCGATAAAGTTTTAATGGTAGCAAATGGTGAAGACATCAAAGTTGGTGCTCCGTTTGTTGAAGGTGCAACAATTAAAGCAGAGATTGTTGAACATGGTCGCGGCGATAAAGTGAAGATTGTTAAATTCCGTCGTCGTAAACATTATCGTAAACAACAAGGTCACCGTCAGTGGTTTACTGATGTGAAGATCACTGCAATCGCTTAATAGGAGTATCGAACAATGGCACATAAGAAGGCAGGTGGTTCATCACGTAATGGTCGTGATTCCCAGAGTAAACGTTTAGGTGTTAAACGTTATGGTTCTCAAGAAGTTCTTGCTGGTAATATTCTAGTTCGTCAACGTGGAACTCAATTCCACCCAGGCACTAACGTAGGTTGTGGTCGTGATCATACTCTATTTGCCTTGATTGATGGACAAGTAAAATTTGAAGTTAAAGGGCCTAAAAACCGTCGTTATGTTAGTGTAATTGCTAACAGTTAATTAAAAACGGTTTGGAAGTTATAGAAGCCTCACAGTTATTGTGGGGCTTTTTTCATTTCTTGAAATTCTTATAAATTAGTTGCAATATGATAAAACAGCAAAATGTAAAATTAGGTTTTGCGTTGGCCATATTAACTGCGGTGATGTGGGGCGTTGTGCCGATTGCAATGAAATATGCGTTAGTCGTTATTGACCCATTAACTTTAGCATGGTCACGACTTTCTATTTCGGCAATTGGTATTACTATTTGGCTTGCATTTAAAAAACAATTTCCAAATTTAGCCATTTTTAAAAAACGTCGTCGTTTTATTTTGTTGATGGTTGCAGGTTTTGGTTTATTAGGTAATTTTGCATTATTTGCTACAGCAGTGCAGTATCTTAGTGCTACAACAGCTCAAGTTGTTGGTCAAATGGGTATTGTAATATTTATGATTTCAAGTGCATTTATTTTTAAAGAAAGGTTAAGAACAACGCAAATTATTGGTATAACAATATTGTTGATTGGATTAGGGCTATTTTTTAATAAAAATATTGTTGATCTTTTTGCTAATATGTCTACTTATGGCATTGGCGTATGGCTCGCTTTACTTGCTTCGGTTTCATGGGCAGGTTATGCGCTGGCTCAAAAAGTTTTATTGCAAAAATTACGTGCGGAACAGTTACTTTGGTTAATTTACCTTATTTGTGCTGTCTTTTTATGGCCTTTTGCATCACCGAGTATTATAGCTAATGCCGACGGTACACAATTGTTTGCTATCATATTTTGTGGTTTAAATACCATTATTGCTTATGGTGCATTAGTGATGGCCATGGAACGCTGGCAAGCAGCACAAGTTAGCGCTATAACAACTTTAACGCCATTATTTGCACTAATCTTTTCCGATTTGTTTGCGTTAATTTGGCCAGAAAAATTTGCTATGCAATATTTAAATATTTTAGGTTATATTGGTGCAATATCTGTTGTTGCAGGTGCTATGTTTGCAACTATTGGACACCATATTTGGCATCCAAGAAAAGGTTGGCTAATTAACCGGAAAAAGGGGAAGAATAATGAAATTTGTTGATGAAGCTTCAATCCGAGTAGAGGCCGGTGATGGTGGAAATGGTTGTGTGGGTTTTCGTCGAGAAAAATATATACCCAAAGGCGGTCCTGATGGTGGAGACGGCGGCGATGGAGGTGATGTATTTTTTATTGCCGATGAAAATTTAAACACATTGGTTGATTTTCAATTTGAAAAAAATTATCGCGCAGAACGCGGACAAAACGGTCAAGGTTCAGATTGTACAGGTAAACGAGGCAAAGATATTACTGTTAAAGTACCAGTAGGAACACGTATTACCGATAAATACACTGGTGAAATTATCGGTGATTTAACACACCACCAACAAAAAGTATTAGTTGCTAAAGGTGGATTCCATGGTTTGGGTAATGCCCGTTTTAAATCATCTGTAAACCGCGCGCCAAGACAAAAAACCGATGGAACTCCAGGTGAAAAGCGTGATGTGCTTTTGGAATTATTGTTACTTGCTGATGTGGGAATGTTAGGTTTACCAAATGCGGGTAAATCAACCTTTATTCGTTCAGTTTCTGCCGCTAAACCAAAAGTTGCTGATTATCCATTTACAACTTTAGTTCCAAGTTTGGGTGTAGTAAGAATGGATAATGAACAAAGTTTTGTTGTTGCTGACATTCCAGGTTTAATTGAAGGCGCATCAGATGGAGCCGGTCTTGGTATTCGTTTTTTAAAACATCTTGAACGTTGCCGTGTATTAGTTCATTTGGTTGATATTGCTCCCATAGATGGATCTGATCCTATTGAAAATGCAAAAGTAATCATCCAGGAATTACATCAGTATAGTGAAAAATTAGCCAATAAACCACGTTGGTTAGTATTTAATAAAATGGACGTGTTGGGTGCTGAAGAGAGTGCTAAACGTGCAGGAGAAATTGCTAAAGCACTTGATTGGCAAGACAAATTTTATGTTATTTCTGCAGTTAAACATGAAGGAGTAAAAGCTCTTTGTTGGGATTTGATGGAATACATGAATGCTCATCCGCGTGAAGCTGAACAAGAAGAATCATCAGCTGAAAAAGTAGAATTTATGTGGGATGATTATCACCAACAAGTAATAGATGAAGCTTTTGATGATGATTTTGATGATTGGGACGAAAGTGATGAAGAGGGTATTGAATTCATTTATCAAAAATAAGAAAGTTTGTACTCTATTCTACATTCTATCAAATTTAGCTACTTTATAAAATTATCTATTACAAGTAGAGGCAACCGCCTCTACTCATTTCGTTTCTTTTTTATTTGGTTGGATATTAATCTTTTTTTAAAATAATGTATGGAAAATTTATTTTTAAAAAAGTCCAAAAAAACGCTTGCTTTTAATAATGAGAATCATTATCATTAATTTGTGCTTTATTAGAACTCTGAAAGATTTCTAATAAAGTATGACATTGCTCACATTGCTTCCAATGTTTGCCAGCTTGGCTTATCTAGGCTGGCTTTTTTGCTTTCATAATATTAAATTATATTTGTTATCGTATATTGATATTGAATTTCTATTTCTAAGACACATTTTCAATATAAAGTATTCATACCTTATTATTCAATTTTAATTATTTTTAAAATATTCATATACGTTATATGACAGTAATTAATCATCGTTATAATTCTTGTGAATAATATATGATGAATCTCTACATAATTTATTGTTACTCATTAGTAATATACTTATACAACTGTAAATATTGCAAGTAGAGCATTAGTGATAAAAATTTGGCGAGATTTTGATATATATTCAAATGTTTTAATTGGCAATGATTAATTATTTGCTAATTCATCATTGATATCTAATAAAATAAGTAACGCAGCATTGCCCCCAAATTCTTTTGGTGCTTGATGAAAGCAAAGAATTTTTGGGTGCTGTGCAAGCCACATTGGTGTTTGTTTTTTTAATATGTTTTTTCCATGTCCATACATAATACATGCACAAGGATTTTTTTCTCGCAAACAAGCTGCAATAAGCGCGGCTATCTCTTTTTTGGCTTCTTGTTGTGTTAAGCCATGTAAATCTAAAAAAAATTCAGGCTCATAAAAACCGCGTCGTAATTTTTTAACTTCGTTAGGATCAGCATTTTTTCTACTATATCGAATGGGATCTTCTTGTAATAGTGGTTGATAATCGTCAGAAAAATAAAATTCAGCATTAATTTTTTCATATTGCTGTTTTTGGATTTCTATTACTTTTTGTGAACGCTTTTGTGGTTTGTGTAGCACAGTATCTTGTTTTAACTTTTTGGCATCTCCAAAGCTATTTTTAAATAAGTTGATATCATCTTGGGTTAATTTATATTTATCTAGCATTATTTTTTACTCAGGGTAAATTTTTTCTTTAAATTCACACAGATCTTCAATTACACATGCACCACATCTAGGTTTTCTGGCAATACAAGTATAACGACCGTGTAGAATTAACCAGTGGTGGCAATTAATTTTATATTTTTCCGGTACAACTTTTAATAATTTTTCTTCAACAGCTTCTACTGTTTTACCTGGTGCGAAACCTGTTCTATTACTGACACGAAAGATATGGGTATCAACCGCAATTGTTGGCCAACCAAAAGCAGTATTTAATACTACATTTGCAGTTTTTCGGCCAACACCAGGCAATGCAATAAGTGAATCAAAGTTTTCTGGTACTTGACCTTGATATTTATCCACTAATATTTTACATGTTTTTATGATGTTTTCCGCTTTGCTATTATAAAGACCAATTGTGCGAATAAAGTCTTTTAATTTATCAACGCCAAGCGCTAAAATTTGTTCAGCAGTATTGGCAACAGAAAACAATGGTTTTGTTGCTTTATTGACACTAATATCAGTAGCTTGAGCTGAAAGTACAACCGCAATAAGTAATTCAAAAGGAGTCTTGTATACAAGCTCCGTTGTTGGATCTTTAATGTGTTCTTTCAGTCTTTCTAAAATTTGAATTCGAGTTAATTGTTTCACAAAATAGTTATATCTAAAAGTAATTTACCGTTTATTATATACTTTAATTTAGGGTTTATCTGTAAGTTAAATTGAGTTTTTAAATAGCCCATACCTATGAAAGAAACATAGCTATTATTATATAAGTTGAATATTCTTAATGTTAGCATTAAGTTATCTTTTATTTCTTGCTTACAGATATCCATAAATAGCCTGCTTTTTAGCATAAGCTTTTTATGATAAGCTAGCCAACTATTTTTAATTTCATTTTACAGGGTATATTATAAAAATGTCGTTACCAATGATTGTCACCTTTGCTGTGTACATTTTAGGAATGATTGCAATTGGTTTTTTTGCGTTTTGCGCAACACAAAACTTTGGTGATTATATATTAGGTGGACGTCGTATCGGTAGCGTGGTGACAGCACTTTCTGCTGGAGCTTCTGACATGAGTGGTTGGTTGTTGATGGGACTTCCTGGTGCTGTTTTTTTATTTGGTATTTCACAAAGCTGGATTGCAATTGGTTTAATAATTGGTGCATATCTTAATTGGTTACTGATTGCTGGGAGACTGCGTGTTTTTACCGAAATTAACCATAACTCTTTAACTTTACCCGATTACTTTGCTCGTCGATTTGATGATAAAAGCTCATTACTTCGTATTATTTCAGCTATCATTATTCTTATTTTCTTTACTATTTATTGCGCTTCCGGTGTTGTTGCGGGAGCGAAATTGTTTGAAAGTACATTTGGTATGAGTTATGGGTGGGCTATGTTAGCCGGTGCTGGAGCAACGATAGCTTACACATTTATTGGTGGATTTTTAGCAGTAAGTTGGACTGACACGATTCAAGCTAGTTTAATGATGTTTGCACTTATTTTAACGCCAATCATGGTTATGATAAACTCAGGTGGATTTACTGATGCAATGAATTATATTGAGTCGCTTAATCCTAATTACATTAATTTATTTGCTCATATGGATTTTGTCGCTATTATTTCACTATTGGGATGGGGGCTTGGATATTTTGGGCAACCTCATATTTTAGCTAGATTTATGGCTGCAGACTCCCATGATGTGATGAAAAATGCTCGTAGAATTAGTATGACATGGATGCTTTTATGCTTAGGAGGCGCAATTACTGTTGGTTTTTTTGGTATTGCGTTTTTTGCCCATCATCCTGATTTATCTTATCTGATCAATAATGGTAAACATGAGCGTATTTTTATTGAATTGTCAAAATTACTCTTCAATCCTTGGATTGCAGGTGTTTTGCTGGCAGCTATTTTAGCTGCGGTTATGAGTACTCTAAGTTGCCAGTTATTAGTTTGTTCAAGTGCATTAACAGAAGATTTTTATCGTGCATTTTTTAGACCGAAAGCAAAACAAAAAGAGCTTGTTTGGGTAGGGCGTATAATGGTACTAATTGTATCAATTATCGCAATATTATTAGCAATTAATCCAAATAACAGTGTACTTGATTTGGTCAGTCACGCATGGGCTGGTTTTGGTGCAGCATTTGGACCTATTATTGTATTTTCTGTTTTTTGGTCACGTATGACACGTAATGGTGCATTAGCTGGTATGATAATTGGTGCAGTAACTGTATTGCTTTGGATTAATTTTAATTGGTTTAATCTTTATTCGCTTATTCCTGGATTTTTATTTGCCTCTATTGGTATTATGATTTTTAGTCTTTTTGATAAAAAACCTAATGAAATAGTGGAAGATCATTTTAAACAAGCGTATAAACGTTATCATAACAAGACACAATAGATTATTATTTAAATAATAAAATATAAATCGTAAAAAAATTAATAGGTAGAATATTATGACAAAAAATGTGATCAAACAACTACAAGAGCGAGGACTTATTGCTCAGCTTACTGACGAAAAAGCACTGATAGAACTCATTGAACACAATTCTATTGCGCTTTATTGTGGTTTTGATCCAACCGCCGATAGCCTACATTTAGGGCATTTAGTGCCGTTACTTTGTTTAAAGCGCTTTCAGTTAGCAGGTCATAAACCTGTTGCTTTAGTTGGTGGTGCAACAGGATTAATTGGTGATCCTAGTTTTAAAGCTGTTGAGCGTAAACTTAATACTCAAGAAACAGTTGTTGAATGGAGTGAAAAAATAAAACAACAAGTTTCACCATTTTTAGATTTTGATTGTGGTGAAAAATCGGCTATTGTTGCCAATAATTACGATTGGTTTGGTTGCATGAATGTGCTGACATTTTTACGTGATATTGGTAAATACTTCTCGGTTAATGCTATGATTAATAAAGAATCTGTAAAACAACGTATTGACCGCGATGAAGTTGGGATCTCGTTTACAGAATTTTCTTATAGTTTATTACAGTCGTATGATTTTGCATGTTTAAATAAATCTCATAATGTTGTTTTACAAATTGGAGGATCTGATCAGTGGGGTAATATTACCGGTGGTATAGATTTAACACGTCGTTTACATCAAAAACAAGTTTATGGTTTGACTGTACCGTTGATCACAAAATCAGATGGTACTAAATTTGGTAAAACGGAAAGTGGTGCAGTATGGCTTGATCCTAAAAAGACCAGTCCATATAAATTTTATCAATTCTGGATTAATACTGCTGATGCTGATGTTTATCGATTTTTAAAATTCTTTACATTTATGCCATTAAATGAAATTGATGCATTAGAGGAAGAAGATAAAAATAGTGGTGTTGCACCTCGTGCTCAATATGTTCTTGCCGAGGAGGTTACTCGTCTCGTACATGGTGAAGAAGGACTAAATGCAGCTAAACGAATTACTGAAAGCTTATTTTCTGGACGATTAAGTGACCTATCTGAAGCAGATTTAGAACAACTTGCCCAAGATGGTATGCCAACCCTTGTTGTTGAAAGTGACGTTGATTTACAACAAGCAATTGTCAATGCCCAATTTGCACCATCACGAGGACAAGCTAGAACCATGATTGAATCGAATGCTATTTCAATTAATGGTGAACGTAATACAACAACTGATTATCGTTTTTCAGAGAGCGATAAACTTTTTAATCGCTATACTTTACTTCGCCGCGGTAAAAAATATTATTGCTTATTAATTTGGAGCTAATTCCATGAAAAGTATTTTATCGATTCAGTCACATGTGGTTTTTGGTCATGCGGGAAATAGTGCGGCAGTGTTTCCTATGCGTCGAATAGGTGTAAATGTTTGGCCTCTAAATACAGTTCAATTTTCTAATCATACTCAATATCATAAGTGGACTGGAACGGTAATGCCTGCATCTCATTTGATTGAGATTGTTGATGGAATTAATGCTATTAATGAATTAAAGCATTGCGATGCAGTACTAAGTGGCTATATGGGATCACCAGAACAAGGTGATGCCATTATTCAGATTGTTAAAAAAGCAAAAGCCGTTAATCCAAATGCTATTTATTTTTGTGATCCAGTAATGGGGCATCCTGAAAAAGGTTGCTCTGTTGCTCCAGGAGTATCTGCATTTTTATGTAATACTGCTTTATCTATGGCAGATATTATGGCACCAAATATACTTGAGCTAGAAGAGCTCAACGGAAAACAGCCTATCAATAATGTTGATGAGGCCGTATTAGCTTGCCGAACCATATGTAAAAAAGGACCAAAAGCTATTTTGGTTAAGCATCTAAGCCGAGCAGGATATCATAATGATCGTTTTGAAATGTTACTCGTGACTCAAAATGAAGCATGGCATATAAGTAGACCGTTAGTTGATTTTGGTATAAGACAACCGGTTGGTGTTGGTGACATGACCAGTGGATTATTTTTAGCTAATATTTTACTTGGGAAATCATTGATAGAAGCTTTAGAACATACTACTGCTGCGGTGTATGCTGTTATGCTTGAAACTTTAAAACAAAAAGAATATGAACTACAATTGGTGGCTGCACAAGATGAAATAGCAAAGCCAACTCAGTGGTTTAGTGCGAAAAAAATTGATTAATTATCAAAATATGTAAAAATGAGACATCTTTCGGGATTATTATAGACATGAGGGGATAATGGATAACGTTTCATTAGGAGGAAAGCTAGCCTATTTAAGAGAGCAAATGGGATTTACTCAAGATGATATTGCCAATAAGATTCATGTCCGTAAAGCGATAATTGATGATATTGAAAAAGAACAATTGATTCGCACTTCTTTCGTTTTTGTTAGAGGATATATCCGTTCTTATTCTGAACTTGTGGGATTATCTGCTGATGAATATCAACCTTATCTTAATGAATTATCCCACCATTACCAATCCTATGAAATGAAAAGTTATTCACAAAAATATAAAAAAAGATATGGAAAAAAAATATTTTTTATGATTGTTTTAGTTTTTTTGTGTGCATTTGGTATTACCCTATATTATGTTAATAAAGAAAATAAAAGCAATCTTGTGGAAGTTAGTCATTATATTTCACCATCACTATCTAAACATGTTAATAGTTAGCAAATTTTCTTATTCTTATACAGACTTTTGCTTTAAATCTTGTTAAGATTGCTGGCTAGTTATTTTGTAATATAATTAGGCATGTTATGAGTCATCAAGATTCACCTATTATTAGACGAGAATCTACCCAAATTTATGTCGGCAATGTTCCTATTGGTGGAGGGGCACCAATTGCTGTTCAATCGATGACAAATACTCGTACAACAGATGTAGAAAAAACTGTAGCTCAAATTCAAGCTCTTGAACGTGTTGGAGTCGATATTGTTCGTGTCTCTATTCCCACAATGGATGCGGCTGAAGCGTTTAAATTTATTAAACAGCAAGCAAAAGTTCCACTTATTGCTGATATTCATTTTGATTATCGTATAGCTTTGAAAGTTGCTGAGTATGGTGTGGATTGTTTAAGGATAAATCCTGGTAATATAGGCAACGAATCAAGAATACGTGCGGTTGTTGATTGCGCTAAAGATAAAAATATTCCAATTCGCATTGGGGTTAATTCAGGTTCATTAGAAAAAGATATTCAAGAAAAATATAGGGAACCAACTCCACAAGCAATTGTTGAGTCAGCTATGCGTCATGTTGATATACTTGACAGACTTGACTTTGAACAGTTTAAAGTCAGTGTAAAAGCCTCAGATGTTTTTACGGCTGTTGATGCTTATCGATTGTTAGCTAAGCAAATTAAGCAGCCACTACATTTAGGTATCACTGAAGCCGGTGGAGTTCGTAGTGGTGCTATTAAATCGGCTATAGGATTGGGATTATTATTATCAGAAGGCATTGGTGACACCTTACGTGTGTCATTAGCTGCAGACCCCACAGAAGAAGTGAAAGTAGGATTTGATATTCTAAAATCACTGCGTATACGGGCTCGAGGCATTAATTTTATTGCATGCCCTACATGTTCTCGTCAGGAATTTGATGTGATAAATACGGTAAATATATTGGAACAAAGATTAGAAGATATTATTACACCCATGGATGTCTCAATTATTGGTTGTGTGGTTAATGGTCCAGGAGAAGCATTAGCTTCAACCATGGGGGTTGCTGGAGGCCATAATAAAAGTGGTTTTTATGAAGATGGTGTTCGAATAGGCCGTATTGATAATGAACAAATGATCGACGAATTAGAAGCTAAAATCCGAGCTAAAGCATTATTGTTGAAAAATAAAATTTCAACAACTGAATTATAATTTTAAAAGAAAGCGAATAAACAAATGACAGAGAAAAAAATTCAATCAATACGAGGAATGAACGATTTACTTCCAACAGATAGTGCAAGTTGGCAGCAGATTGAAAAAGTCGTTAAAGGTGTATTAAATAGCTATGGTTATAACGAAATTAGAACACCTATTGTTGAAGATACTGCACTTTTTAAAAGGGCGGTAGGTGAAGTTACAGACATCGTTGAAAAAGAAATGTACACATTCAATGATCGTAATAATGAGAGCATTACTCTGCGTCCTGAAATTACAGCAGGTTGTGTTCGTGCGGGCATTGAACATGGTCTTTTTTATAACCAAGAACAACGACTTTGGTATTTAGGACCTGCTTTTCGTTACGAAAAACCTCAAAAGGGGCGTTATCGCCAATTCCATCAATTTGGTGTTGAGGTCTTTGGGCTTGAAGGGCCAAGTATTGATGCAGAACTTATTTTATTAACGGCGCGTTTTTGGAAGGCGCTTGGTATTGAACAGCATACTTCTCTTGAACTTAATTCAATTGGTTCTCTTGACGCTCGAGCAAATTATCGTAATGCTTTAGTGAACTTCCTTGAACAACACAAAGATAAATTGGATGAAGACTGTTTACGTAGAATGTATACTAATCCATTAAGAGTTCTTGATTCTAAGAATCCTGTTGTACAAGATTTGCTAGATGAAGCTCCAAAACTGTTTGATTATTTAGATGAAGAATCTAAACAGCACTTTGACGGTTTGTGTCGCTTATTGGATAATGCTGGTATCAAATACAATATTAATCAACGATTAGTCCGTGGATTAGATTATTATAATCGCACAGTTTTTGAATGGGTAACAAGTAGTTTAGGAGCACAAGGTACCGTTTGTGGAGGTGGTCGTTATGATAGTCTTGTTAGCCAATTAGGAGGACAATCTACACCTGCTGTTGGTTTTGCTATGGGTGTTGAGCGTTTAGTTTTATTAGTTCAAGCGGTCAATCCGTCATTAAATTTTGATAATTCTATTGATATTTATATGATTTCGTCAGGTGATGAAAAGACAATCTCTGCAGCACAATGCATAGCCGAACAATTACGGGATGGATTACCTGAAAAGCGCATTGTCACCAATTATGGTTCCAGCAATTTTAAGAAACAATTTGCCAAGGCAGATAAGTTAGGTGCTAAAATAGCGATTATTATTGGAGAAAACGAGATAGAAAACCAAACAGTAACCATTAAAAATTTACTAAGCGGTGAACAAGTTGAAGTTGCGAATACAGATATTGTTCAAACTTGTTTGGCTATACTATAAATAAAGGATAATAGGAGAAAAAAGTGAGTCATCAATTAACGCCTGAGGAACAATTTTCAGAAATTAAAGAATTTCTTGCTAAAACATGGAAAATTATTGTTGCAGTTATCGTAATTGGTTTATTAGCTTTTTATGGATGGCGTTATTGGCAATCTTATAAAGTAGATAAATCAATTGAATCATCAGAAAGATATGAACAATTAATAGCGAAATTAGATAATACTAATCCCGATTCTGTCGGAGAATTAGTCGCTTTTGCTAAAAACGATGATACTATTTATAGTGTATTTGCTAGCTTTAATGCGGCGAAATTTTATGTAGAAGTATTAAAAGATTATAAAGGAGCTCAAGTTTTACTGACTGACTCTTTGAAGAAAACTGATGCAGAACCAGTTAAAGCAATCGCATATATTCGAATAGCTCGTTTACAATATCAGCAAGAACAATATCAAGAAAGTTTAACTTCATTAAGTAAGATATCAGAAAAAAGTTGGATGACAATTGTAAATGATATTCGTGGCGATAACTTCGTGAAGATGGACCGTTATAGTGATGCGGTAGATGCATATAACCTTGCACTGACCTCATCAACAACTAATGAGTTAAAAACAAATATAAAAATGAAATTAAACGAAGCAGAATATTTAAAAGCTAAACAGGATGAACAAGCAATAAAAGATAAGGAAAAACAAGAGTCACAAGGGAACAAAGCAGCAACTGAAGAAAGTAAAAATTAATTTATCCTGCTATAAGGGTCATATAATATGAAGTTAACAAAATGTTTTTTTTCCAGTGTTTTAATTTGCTTACTTGCGGGATGTTCTTTATTTGGTGGTGAAGAAGAGATTGTACAGATTTCACCTTCACCGAAAGTGAAAAGCCAATTTCCTATTCAGCAAATATGGCGAAATAATACAGCCGGTAATACGCAAATATACTCCTTATTAGGGCCTGCCAGTTATGATAATATAATTTATGTTGCTAGTCGCAGTGGACAGGTTAAAGCGATTGATTTATCAAATGGTCATACTATATGGGATGTAAATTTATCCCAAAGTACTTTTTTTAGTAGCAAAACAGCTTTGTTTTCAGGTGGAGTAAGTGTTGATGACAAGTACGTTTACATTGGAAGTGAACGAGCTGTTGTTTATGCTTTAGATCGCAATAATGGTAAAGTTATTTGGGAAAAAAATGTAAAAGGCGAAGTCCTTGCACGACCTGTCTCTTTTCAGGATAAATTAATTATTCATACTGCTAACGGCATTTTACAAGGACTAAACAGTAATACAGGTGAAGATCTATGGGATGTAACCCTTGATGCACCTACTTTATCGTTACGAGGCAATTCCACACCAACTGTCGTTCATGGTGCTGCCATTGTGGGTGATGATAGTGGACGAGTTAATGCTTACTATATCAACGATGGACAATTAATTTGGCAACAACGTATTTCTCAACCGACAGGTTCAACAGAAATAGCAAAATTGAACGATGTTGATTCTACACCTGTTGTTGAAGGGAATTTGGTTTATTCCGTTGGTTATAATGGAAATGTTGTGGCATTAGATTTAAGTAATGGTCAAATTGTTTGGCGTAAGCAATTAGGATCAACTCATAGTTTTGCTGTTGACTCCCAACAAATATTCATTGTTGATCAAGATGATAATGTTCAAGCTATCACTAAAAAAGGTGGAGCAGTGGACTGGACCCAATCTAGCCTTTTGCATCGTCAATTGACCGATCCAGTTATTTACCAAAATTATATTATTGTAGGTGACTTTGAAGGTTATTTGTATTTGCTAAATAAAGATAGCGGCGAAATCGTTGCTAAAACAGAAATAAGTAGTAGTGGTTTAATATCTCGACCATTAGTTGTAGACAATAAAATAATTGTCCAAGCAAAAAATGGAGATATTTATGCGTTTACAAAAAATTAAGGTAATTAGAGAATATACATGGTACCTGTTATAGCACTAGTTGGTCGTCCGAACGTTGGAAAGTCGACTTTATTTAATCGGTTAACTCGAACTAGGGACGCATTAGTTGCTGATTTTCCCGGATTAACTCGTGATCGAAAATATGGACGAGCTGAAATTAAAGGTCACGAATATATCGTCATTGATACTGGTGGTATTGATGGAACTGAAGATGGGGTTGAGAGCTTTATGGCAGAGCAATCCCTACAAGCGATTGAAGAAGCAGATATTGTGCTTTTCTTAGTAGATGCTAGAGCAGGTGCTATGCCTGCTGATCATGCTATCGCTAAACACTTGCGTATGCGCCAGAAAGCCACATTTTTAGTCGCTAATAAGATTGATGGTATTGATGCTGACATTGCGATTTCTGACTTTTATGGGTTAGGATTAGGTAAAATTCACTCAATCGCAGCTAGTCATGGTCGAGGAGTAAGTTCATTAATTGAGACTGTTTTAGAACCCATTTTTCAATTCAAAAATGAACAACAAAATAATTTTGTTAACGACGAACTATCTAACGATCTACCTGAATCGTATGATGATATCCTTGATGATACTCAATCATTGATAAACCAACCAATCAAGGTTGCTATTGTTGGTCGTCCAAATGTTGGTAAGTCAACACTAACAAATCGCATATTAGGTGAAGAGCGCGTTGTTGTATATGACATGCCAGGAACAACGCGAGATAGCATTTATATACCAATGACACGTGATGAGCGTGAGTATATCTTAATTGATACAGCAGGTGTTCGTAAACGTGGTAAAGTAACTGAAACTATTGAAAAATTTTCTGTTATTAAAACGTTACAAGCAATTGAAGATGCAAATGTGGTGATTTTAGTTATTGATGCTAGAGAAGGCATATCGGATCAAGACTTATCCTTACTTGGTTTTATTATAAATAGTGGTCGTTCACTTGTAATAGCTGTTAATAAATGGGATGGTTTATCACAAGATATTAAAGAACAAGTCAAAACGACTCTTGATGATCGACTCGATTTTATTGATTTTGCTCGAGTCCATTTTATCTCTGCATTACATGGTAGCGGCGTTGGTAATTTATTTGATTCCATCCAAGAAGCTTATGATTGTGCGACGCGTCGTGTGAACACTGCACTATTAACAAAAATCATGCAAATGGCACAAGATGATCACCAACCTCCTTTGGTGTGTGGTCGTAGAGTAAAACTAAAATATGCACATGCTGGTGGCTATAATCCACCAATTGTTGTTATTCATGGTAATCAAGTTGAAGATTTACCTGACTCTTATAAGCGTTATTTAATGAACTATTTTAGACGTTCATTAAAAATTATGGGTTCACCAATTCGAATACAATTTAAAGAGGGATCTAACCCGTTTGAAGGTCGAAAAAATAGCCTAACAGCATCACAGCAACGTAAGCGTCGCCGATTGATGAAACATGTTCGAGGTCGAAAATAAATTATGACAAAAAAAATAGCAGTGAATCATGGACAAGAAGGTATTTGCCCGAACTGTAATGAAAAAATGAGTCTTATTTCTCCTCAACATTTTAATTGTTCTAAATGCCAACAGCATTACATTGAACAATATATTTGTCCAGTTTGCCAACAAAGTGCGCAAATGATTAAAGGCTGTGGCTCGATCAATTATATATGTCAAACAGATGGTTTAATATCAAGTAGTAAAGTGATATTTCATTATTTACCAGAATAGAAAAACTATTTATATTAAAGTTATAAGAGGTTATTTAATGCGAATTATATTATTAGGTGCGCCAGGAGCAGGAAAGGGAACTCAGGCACAATTTATTATGCAAAAGTATGGTATCCCACAAATCTCAACAGGGGATATGTTGCGCGCAGCAGTGAAAGCAGGTAGCCCATTAGGACTACAAGCAAAATCACTTATGGATGCAGGAAAACTTGTTACCGATGAGCTGGTCATAGCGCTAGTGAAAGAACGTATTGCACAAAGTGATTGTAGTCATGGTTTTTTATTAGATGGTTTTCCTCGTACAGTGCCACAAGCAGATGCAATGAAGGCTGCTGGTATTGATGTCGATTATGTACTTGAGTTTGATGTACCTGATGAAGTGATTATTGACCGTATGAGTGGACGACGCATTCATGCTGCTTCTGGTCGTGTATATCATATCCGTCATAATCCTCCAAAAGTTGAAAATATTGATGATGTTACAGGAGAATTACTGACTACTCGCAAAGACGATAGTGAAGAAATTGTTCGTAAACGTCTTGTTGAATATCATGATCTAACAAAACCTTTGATTAGTTATTACCAACATGAAGCTAAAGAAGGGCATACACAATATTTTCGTATTGATGGAACTCAGCCGGTTGCTGATGTAACAAAAGAATTAGCTAAAATATTAGGATAATTGATTTCATCAAAAGAGTCAGATCGTTTTTAGCATCTGACTCTTTTAATATTGTACAAAAGATCAATTTGAAGCAGCTGTAAGGGCTTGCTCTAGATCTGCAATAATATCGTCAATATGTTCGATACCAATTGATAAGCGAATCATTTCTTGACTGACCCCAGCTTTTTGCAGTTCCTCATCATTAAGTTGTCTATGTGTTGTGGTAGCTGGATGACAAGCTAATGAACGAGTATCGCCGATGTTAACTAAGCGGATTATTAATTTTAATGCGTCAATAAATTTAGCTCCTGCTTGTTTACCTCCTTTTATACCAAACGATAAAATACCAGCTGGCAAACTATTATTTATCTGTTTTACGGCTAAGTGGTGTTCTGGATGATTTGATAAACCGGCATAATTTACCCAGCTAATTTGAGGGTGGGCTTCTAAATATTGAGCTACTTTTAGAGTATTATGACAGTGGCGTTCAACTCTTAAAGATAATGTTTCAAGTCCTTGTAATATTAGAAAAGTGTTAAATGGAGATAATGCAGCACCCATATTACGCAATGGGATAACACGACAGCGAGCTATATAGGCAGCCGCACCAAATGTTTCAGTATATGAAACGCCATGATAAGATGGATCGGGTTGATTCAACATTGGATATTTATCAGCATGATCTTTCCAAGAAAATTTACCTGAGTCAACAATCATTCCACCTAAACTATTGCCGTGTCCACCAATATATTTAGTGAGCGAATGAATGACAATATCCGCTCCAAATTCAAACGGTCGGCAAAGTGCAGGACTAGCGACAGTATTATCAACAATTAAAACAATACCATGACGATGAGCAATATTTGCTAACCCCTCAAGATCAACAATATTGCCAGAAGGGTTACCAATACTTTCACAATAGATGGCTTTAGTTTTATTATCAATTTGTTTTTCAATAGCGATGAGATCATCGTGAGGAGCAAATTTAGTTGTAATACCAAAGTTAGGTAATGTATGAGCAAATAAATTATACGTTCCACCATAAAGCTTAGAAACTGAAACGATATTTTCACCTGAAAAAGTGATTGCTTGAATTGCGTAAGTAATAGCCGCCATACCTGATGCTACAGCTAAGGCACCAACTCCACCTTCAAGCGCTGCGACTCTTGCCTCAAGTACGGCATTAGTGGGATTTGTAATTCTTGTATAAATATTTCCAGGTACTTTCAAATCAAAAAGATCTGCGCCATGTTGAGTGCTGTCAAAAGAATAAGAAGTGGTTTGATAAATAGGTACAGCAACAGCGTGGGTTGTTAACTCGGGTGTATAGCCAGTATGAATGGCAATGGTTTCTGGTTTCATATTAGAGCCTCATTATTGCAGTATGAAGCTCACATTTTGCACAAAATTTTAAAAAAAAGCAAAGAATTATAAAACCATTCTCACAATATCAATTTCGCCTAATTCTTTATAAAGATTCTCAATTTGGTCAATATGTGTTGCGTTAATAGTAATCGATACAGAATGATAATTACCTTTACTACTTGGTTTGACAGACGGCGTATAATCACCAGGTACATGACGTTGAATCACGGATACGACTTTGTCAACCAACTCTGGTTTTGCTTCTCCCATCACCTTATAAGTGAATGAACAAGGAAAATCTAATAATTCATTTAATTTTGTTTGTTGCATAATTTTATATGTCTCATTTTATTAGTTCATTTTATTGGTATGAATACCAGGAATTACGAATATATATAGGCGGTTTATAATTCTTCAAGTATTAGGAAATATAAACATCGCTTTTTAAAGCTTATAATTTGATCTATGATAAGAAAATTCTAACATAGCTTGATAAATCTATCTTGCATTTTGTTCATAAATATAAGGTTAATATAGCATGTCATCTTTGTCCAATAACAAAGAATCTTTTGGAACATTATTAGGTTATGCGCCAGGCGGTGTTGCAATTTATTCATCTGATTATGAAACATTAGATTCCAATCTTTACCCTAATGATGCTTCATTTCGCAGTTATTCTGGACATGAATATATGGGATACAAATGGCAATGTGTTGAATTTGCAAGGCGATTTTTATTTTTAAATCACGGTATTGTATTTACTGATGTGGGCATGGCACATGAGATATTTTCATTACGATTTTTAAGACAAGTGATTAATGAAGCCATTTTACCTTTACAAGCCTTTGCCAATGGCAGTAAACGAGCCCCAGAAGCAGGTGCATTATTGGTTTGGGATGATGGTGGCTTTTTTGATCGTACCGGTCATGTTGCTATTATTACTGAAGTATTTGAAGATAAAATTCGGATTGCTGAACAAAATGTGATACATACACGTTTGCCAATCGGTCAACAATGGACACGTGAGCTTGCCATGACAAGGATAGATAGTGGTTATCAATTGCATGATACGTTTGATGATACAACAATTCTTGGTTGGATGATTCAAACAGATAATACCGAATATAGTTTACCACAACCCAATGTATCTAATTTGTTGCTGAAGATACACAGTACTCATATAGAAAATGAAAATCAATTTGATAAAAAGTGGCTCGATGAATTAAATACACTTGAAAATGCCTATGTATCAGCCACAGGACATGAAATCAGCCATGACGATCACTATCGTTATTTCAGTATTTCTGAAAGTGCTGAACAAGAATTAATTCGCGCAACCAATGAATTACATTTAATGTATTTACATGCTACTGATAAAGTCTTAAAAGATGATCGCTTATTAGTTAATTTTAATATTCCTGAAATATTATGGCCCAGACTCCGACTGTCATGGCAACAACGTCGCTATCAAATGATCACAGGACGATTAGATTTTTGTATGGATGAACGAGGTTTTAAAGTTTACGAGTATAACGCTGATTCCGCTTCTTGTCATACTGAAGCTGGACATATATTAGAAAAGTGGGCGATTCAAGCAGGATTAAATGTTGGCGTGAACCCAAGTTGTGGTTTACTCAATTCTTTGGCTAACTGTTGGACACATAGCGATGCACAAGCTTTTGTTCATATCATGCAAGATAATGATAGTGAGGAAAATTATCACGCCTTGTTTATGCAAACAGCCTTAACTCAAGCAGGGTTTAATAGCAAGATTCTACGTGGACTTAATGGGTTAAGATGGGATAAGCAAGGTCGATTAGTCGATGATGAAGAGCGGCAAGTCACATGTGTGTGGAAAACATGGGCATGGGAAACCGTTTTAGAGCAACTACGAGAAGAAAGTGAAGCTCAAATTGCCGGTTTACCAATTCGTACTTGGCATCCTGAAAATGCTGTAAGGTTAATTGATGTGCTTTTACGACCTGAAGTGTCAGTCTTTGAGCCTCTGTGGACAGTTATTCCGAGTAACAAAGCTATTTTGCCTGTTTTGTGGTCTTTATTTCCTAATCACCGTTATTTATTAGAATCAACGTTCAAACTTAATGATAGCTTGATTAAAAAAGGTTATGCCATCAAACCAATAGCAGGGCGCCGTGGAAGTGATATTCAATTAGTTAGTAGTCAAGAACAAATTCTCGATAAAACCGTAGGGCAGTTTGCTAAGCAAGAAAATATTTACCAAGAACTTTGGTGTTTGCCGAAAGTTGATGATCGTTATCTACAATTATGTACCTTTACAGTAGGCGGGCATTATGGAGGAGCATGTTTACGTTCTGATCCCTCTTTAGTTATAAGAGGTGAAAGTGATATGCAACCATTACGAGTTTTAACTGATGAAGAGTTTTTAAAACAATTACAATAATCCCCTTCATCATCAACAGTAATCGAAATTGAGAGGATAAAAAAATAGATTGGAAACGTTGGCTGATATGGATGCTTGGTTTGTTGCCTTTATTATTGCTTGTATTTGCAATATTTAGGTTACGAGGATGTTGGCAAATTGGATATTTCGGTCCATCAGGAGATTGCAAAGAAAATAATATCAATCAACTTTCGTTAACCGATAAAAAACAAGATATAAAAGAGGTGATGGCGAAAGATCCCGTGATTGATAGGCAAATTGATGTAAATAATGGCACAAAAAATAATGCAAAGTATACAGTTGAAACCAACGGTGTACCTATTAGTACTGATGTTTTAGTAGATGCTCTTAATACGGTTGATTCAAATGTAATACCAAATAATATTGAAAATAATGGTGGTATTAATCAAGTTTCAAACACTTTAAGTAATAAAAATGACAAAGTTGGTAACTTGTACTTAGCAAAGCCAGATAAAAAAGTCGATAATTTAACTTTATCTCCAGCTCAAGTAACACAAAGATCAACTAACTTTTTGAATGGACAATGGTCTGTGAGTGGAGGTATTCAAGATAAGGCTACAGGTAAACCATTACAATTGAGCTATGAATTTAAAAATAGGAATGGTCAAGTTACTGTTACTCGTAGCGATGGAGTTAAATGTCTAGGTCAAGTTGATAGTGGTATTCAAAATGCTAACTTGAGTATTGTCGGTAATAACCAAGCTATTTGTAGTGATAATACCAAATATCAATTACCTAAGATTCAGTGTAAATTAGGCAACAATAATCAAGCTGATTGTCAGGGAATTTATGACAACGGGGCTTTGTTCCCCATTACGATGAAAAAACAATAAGGTTGTATATGCTTCCAGAAACACGTAACTATGGTCAAGAAGTTACACTTATAATGAATTTTGGAATTCAATTTATTGATTTTTAGTTAAAAATAGATTGAAAAGATAGTCAATGGCGCAATAAAATTAATGGTAGTTTTATCGATCCTTATGAAAGTGGGGCACTAGTTAGATTAATTGAAGATAGCAATAATGGTAAATTTTTTGAACCGGGTAATCACTTTTTTATAGTTACCCCTACACCAGAGATTAGTGTTGACCAATCACTAAAAATGTATGATGGTATTTGGTTGCCTGTTTCTGTTTTAAGATCAATACCCCTTGAACGCTTTGATATAGGATCTCATAACTGGAGACGTGTAAGAATTGTTAGCATTCCAGAAGGAGACGAACCTGATGGCAATACACATCGTGTAACTTTTGCATTTGATACTAAAATCTTTGCAAATATGCAATACGTTGTTTATTTAGCTCCTAATGAGAATGATGTAAAAAAAGGTTCAGTATTTAGTCTGGCACATTGCTCAGATCAGATTTCTTGGTATCTAGAGCTAAAATGGATAACAAGTTGGTTAATTGACTTATTCCAAGAATTAGCTCCTCAGCCAGAACGACTAAAATTACATAAAGAGGATATTGAATTAGAAATAATTAAGAAATCTTATTATGGCCATTATCTGAACATTCTTAATTTGCTTGTAGATTCAATACAACTACCAACAATCAAAATTGTATCAAATTCTCGAAAATTTTTTTGGAGATGGTGGAATGTGTTATTATTAACTCTATTATTATCCGCATTAGGCGCTTCATTGTTCTTTTTTTATCCATTTAACAAGGATAAATTCTCAGAAACCATACCGAAAATTATTATTATTTCTCCTGTATTGATTAGAAAAAACACTTTAACCAATTATTGAACCTTCTAAAGAAGAACCTAGATTCATAGAAGAATTGAAGTATGAAAAGTTACCAATTGAAGATACAAACTCTGGTATCAGGATAGAAAAGGCACCTAAACCATCGCTAGAAAACAAAAATTTCACGAATTGTATTACTAAAAGAAGAGATACAAAATAATCCTAATCCATCAAGAATGATCATTGTGTTTGATAACTCTTTATCCATGATGGCAACGTTAGTTGAACCGCCTCACGAAGTAGAACAGTTTTTAGAATATATAAGTTACGGTTATCCAAATTATATATCAGAATAAGAATAAAAAAACCAGACATTTGTCTGGTTTTTTTATTTATTTTATTGAAAAAACAATTTTAAAAATCTAGATTAGCTGCCTTTAAGGCATTTTCTTCAATAAACAATCGGCGAGGTTCAACCTCATCACCCATTAATGTGGTAAAAAGTTGATCTGCTTCTATAGCATCTTTGATAGTCACTTGTAACATACGGCGACTAGTTGGATCCATGGTGGTTTCCCATAGTTGTTCGGGATTCATTTCTCCGAGACCTTTATAACGTTGAATAGTAAGTCCCCGACGAGATTCGCGGATTAGCCAATTAACCGCTTCTTCAAAGGAATTAACAGGCTGTTTACGCTCTCCCCGTTGAATAAATGCACTCTCTTCAAGAAGATCTTTTAATTGCGATCCTAAATGGCAAATATTTCGATATTCATTACTATGAATAAATACTTGGTCTAATGCATAATTAGTATCAACGCCATGTGTTCTTACTTTTATGATTGGTATATATAATTGCGTTTTTTCATTAAAAGAGGCCGAATAACCATAGCTACTACCGTGTTGTTCTTTACTTGATAATTTTTCTACAATGGTTTTTGCCCAATTTTCAGCTTTTTGTTGGTCTTTTAGTATATTTTCTTCTAATACTTCATGATAAACCATTTCAGAAAGCAGCGCTTTAGGGTAGCGTCGTTCCATTTTAGTAATTAGCTTCTCAACTTTTTGATATTCAGCAATAAGCTTTTCTAATGCTTCGCCAGCTAATGCTGGTGCATGATCATTAACATGTAATGATGCATCTTCAAGAGCTAAGGCGATTTGAAATTGAGTCATCGCATCATCATCTTTAATATATTGTTCTTGCTTGCCTTTTTTTACTTTATATAAAGGTGGCTGAGCTATATAAACATAACCACGTTCAATAATTTCTGGCATTTGACGATAAAAGAACGTTAATAGCAATGTACGAATGTGTGAACCATCGACGTCGGCATCGGTCATGATAATGATACTATGATAACGCATTTTATCAGGATTATATTCGTCACGACCAATTCCGCAACCTAGAGCGGTAATTAATGTTGCTACTTCTTGAGAAGAAAGCATTTTATCAAAACGTGCTTTTTCAACATTTAGAATTTTACCTTTAAGCGGTAAAATGGCTTGATTTTTACGGTTACGACCTTGTTTTGCCGATCCACCTGCAGAATCCCCTTCCACTAAGTAAAGTTCTGAAAGTGCAGGATCTTTTTCTTGGCAATCAGCGAGTTTCCCCGGTAGTCCTCCTAAATCTAAGGCGCCTTTCCGACGGGTCATTTCACGTGCTTTACGTGCAGCTTCACGGGCTCTAGCTGCATCAATGATTTTACCAACAACAATTTTGGCATCCGATGGGTTCTCAAGTAAGTATTCAGCTAATTTTTCACCCATAACAGATTCTACTGCTGATTTAACTTCTGATGAAACCAATTTATCTTTGGTTTGTGATGAAAATTTAGGATCTGGAACTTTTACAGATACTACAGCAATTAAACCTTCACGAGCATCATCTCCCGTGGCACTGATTTTTGCTTTTTTACTGTATCCTTCTGTTTCCATATAATTATTAAGCGTTCGAGTCATGGCGCCTCGAAAACCAGCTAAGTGTGTACCACCATCCCTCTGCGGAATATTATTAGTAAAACAATAGATATTTTCCTGATATCCATCGTTCCACTGTAATGCTATTTCAACACCAATGCCGTCTTTTTCAGTACTAAAATAAAAGATTTTAGGATGAATAGGATTTTTATTTTTGTTTAAGTATTCAACAAATGCTTTAATCCCGCCTTCATAGTGATAATGTTCACTTTTACCGGTACGTTCATCAAGTAGTCTTATCGATACACCTGAATTTAAAAATGATAGTTCTCGTAGACGTTTAGCTAAAATTTCATAGATAAACTCAATATTAGTAAAAGTTTCTGGACTTGGCCAAAAACGAACATACGTACCTGATTCCGTTGTTTCACCAATAACTTTAAGCGGTTCTTGTGGAACCCCAAGTTTATAGATTTGGCGATGAATCTTTCCATCACGGTAAATAATTAATTCTAATTTGTTTGATAAGGCATTAACAACCGAAACACCTACACCATGTAAACCACCAGAAACTTTATAAGAATTATCATCAAATTTACCACCAGCATGCAATACAGTCATGATAACTTCAGCTGCTGAAATTCCTTCTTCTTCATGAATGCCTGTTGGAATACCTCGACCATCATCTCGCACAGAAACAGAGTTATCAGGATGAATAGTGACTTCAATATGGTGACAATAACCGGCTAATGCTTCGTCTATGGCATTATCGACTACTTCAAAAACCATATGGTGAAGTCCTGTTCCATCATCAGTATCACCAATATACATCCCTGGACGTTTTCGGACAGCATCAAGCCCTTTGAGTACTTTAATACTAGAAGAATCGTAAGAATTAGACATGAATTTCTCGACTTATTTGATTGTTTATATCGTTCTGTATATCTAAGAAATTATACCAGATTTTATGTGAAAAATCTTATCATTTTCATTGATCATATGGGTAATCTGATCTTGGCTAACTGCAGTAATAAATACTTGTGAATTAGCTAATTTTAAACGTTTTGCCAATAATTCTCGTTTGGTATTGTCCAATTCTGAAGCGAAATCATCTATCAAGTAAACGCAAGGTTGTGAGTTTTGTTTTGAATAGTACTCACCTTGAGAAAGACGTAAAGCGCACATTAATAATTTTAACTGACCTCGAGACAACATATCTTCAACGGGAATATTATCAATACGTAATCGAATATCAGCTTTATGAGGTCCAACCGATGTATAATTAATGAATTTGTCTCTTTCATATTGTTTATTTAATATTTCTGAATATTCAATACCGTGTTCCCAGCCTTGATAATATTGACAATTAATTTGATATTCAGGTAAAAAATCCTGACAAGTATGAATAATCTCTGGAAAAATATGTTGTGAATAATTTGCTCTAATCTGACTTATTTTCTCAGCTATTGGGGTTAGTTCTTTATCCCAAGGTAGTAATTGATTATAGCTATTACATTGTTTAAGTAAAGCATTACGTTGTTTTAACAAACGCTTCAAATTGTTCCAAAGATAAATAAATTCGGGATAATGATGAAAGCATCCCCAATCAATAAATGAACGCCGATATTTTGGGCCTCCAGTTAATAAATCAAAACCTTCAGGTGTAATTAACTGAATTGGCAATAGTTTAGCCAAATCTGTTAACCGGAAACCTTCATCACCATCAATTTTTATTTTATTATCATTATTACGATTTTTTGCTAGACCAATTGTTCGAATTTGCTGATTGATTGATTTAATTTGGCTGAATAAAACTAATTCTGGTTGTTCGTGTTGTATAATTCGATTGGATTGAATATGTCTAAATGCACGTCCATGTCCAAGCATATAAATGGCTTCAAGTAGACTGGTTTTACCACTACCGTTATCACCTATGATATAGTTGAAATGATGAGATAATGATAACTCAGCATTATCAATATTACGAAAATGATGAATTTTGATTTGTGAAATTGTCATATTAATGAATAAAGCTTCTGATCATCGTCAGAAGCTAAATGAGATTTGATTATAAACGCATTGGCATAACAACATAAGTGGCTGATTGGTCATTAATGTCTTCAATCTGAACACTTGATGTTGCATCAGTTAATAAAAGCTGTACGCTATCACATTTTAATGTATTTAATATATCTAATAAATACGTTACGTTAAAGCCAATTTCAAGTTCTGCTGATTCATATTTTACATCAATTAACTCTTCGGCTTCTTCTTGTTCTGGATTATTTGCTGTGATTTTTATTTGATTATTATGTACATACAATCTTATTCCGCGGAATTTTTCATTAGATAAAATTGCTACGCGAGATAAAGCATTCCTTAATTCATCACAAGATACTTCTAGAGGTTTATCTGGATTTCGAGGTAGTACTCGTTTGTAGTCTGGAAATCTTCCATCAATTAATTTTGAAGTAAAAGTAAAATCACCAAGATTAACACGTAAATTATTATTACCAATTTGTATGTTAATCGGTTCCTCATTATCACCAACAAGTTTCGCAAGTTCAATGACGCCTTTTCTTGGAAGAATAACTGAGCAAGCAGTAGAAATATTTTGCCCAACAGGCTGAGCACAAAATGCTAAGCGGTGACCATCAGTCGCAACCGATTTTAATAAACCATCTTCAATTTCAAATAGCATACCATTTAAATAATACCTTACATCTTGATTAGCCATTGAGAATTGAACTGCATCAATAAGTCGTTTTATGGTTTTTTGTGGAACGGAAAGATCAATATCACTTTGCCAATTTTCAAGATTAGGGAAATCACTAGCAGGTAGTGTTGTTAATGAAAATTTACTTCGACCTGATTGAATAATTAATCGGTTATCGTCAACAGTTATTGAAATTTGAGCATTGCTGGGTAAATTACGACAGATATCGAGAAATTTTTTCGCGGGAACTGTTGTTGCACCCGGTTCGCTTGCTTCAATCAAAGGTAAATGAGAAATCATTTCAATTTCAAGATCTGTACTTGTCATTGATAAAACATTATCACTCACTTGTAATAATAAATTACCTAAAATTGGTAGTGTTGGGCGACTACTTAGTGGTGCGCTAACAAGTTGCAATGGTTTGATAAGTTTTTCGCGATCGATAATAAATTTCATAATGTTGATTCTTTTTTAGGTTGATAATGTTCGTATTAAATTGGAATAATCTTCTTTAATATCGTTGTTTTCTTCTTTTAATTCTGCGATTTTACGACATGCATGTAATACTGTTGTATGATCTCTTCCTCCAAATCCATCACCAATTTCAGGAAGACTTTTGTTTGTTAATTCTTTCGCTAATGCCATTGCAACTTGACGTGGTCTTGCAACAGATCGTGAACGACGTTTTGATAACAAATCAGATACTTTGATTTTATAATACTCAGCAACTGTCTTTTGTATATTTTCAATAGTAACAAGTTTCTCTTGCAAGGCGAGTAAATCTTTTAGAGCATCTTTTACAAAATCAATAGTAATTGATTTGCCAGTAAAATTAGCGTTAGCAATAACGCGATTAAGCGCCCCTTCTAATTCACGCACATTGGAACGTAAACGTTTAGCAATAAAAAAAGCAACCTCTTCAAGCAGTTTAATATTATTTTCTTCTGCTTTCTTCATTAAAATTGCCACACGGGTTTCAAGTTCCGGTGGCTCTATTGCTATTGTTAATCCCCAGCCAAAACGTGATTTTAAACGATCCTCTACGCCATTTATCTCTTTTGGATAACGATCTGAAGTTAATATAATTTGTTGGTTACCCTCTAGTAATGAATTAAAAGTATGAAAGAATTCTTCTTGAGAACGTTCTTTATTCGCAAAAAATTGTATATCATCAATAAGTAATGCATCAACAGAACGATAATAGTTTTTAAACTCTTCAATTGCATTATTTTGTAAGGC
Organism: Gilliamella sp. B2887; assembly: GCF_026537015.1. Taxonomy (NCBI): domain Bacteria; kingdom Pseudomonadati; phylum Pseudomonadota; class Gammaproteobacteria; order Orbales; family Orbaceae; genus Gilliamella; species Gilliamella sp. B2887. The sequence continues at coordinate 182,057 of NZ_JAFNMX010000003.1, forward strand.
TTTTACCATATCTTGCACAAAACGTTCTGAATGCATATAAACAACTTTTGCATTATCTTTTTCATCAATTATTTGATTACCAACAGCATGCAATAAATGAGTTTTGCCTAATCCAGTTGAACCGTATAAAAACAATGGGTTATAAGCCTTGCCTGGATTCTGGGCAACTTGTTTAGCAGCAGCAACAGCAAGTTGATTAGATTTGCCTTCAACAAAGCTATTAAATGTGTGCTTATGATTAATACCTGAGTGATAAGCGTGATTGCTATTAGTTTCTTTAGTCATTTTCCAAGCAGGAACAAGTTCTGCTTTTGGTTGTTCATTTTTGATTTTTTTATCCATCGAAAGTGTTGAACCAACTTCGAGATGCAATTTCAAAGAATCATTATTAAAATGCTTATTTAGTAATTGAGATATTGTTGTTAAATATTTATTTCTGACCCAATCTAACACAAATCTGTTAGGGGCATAAATATAGAGTTTGTTATCAACCATTTCCGCTTGCAATGGTCGAATCCATAAATTAAATTCAGTTGTTGGAAGTTCTTCTTGTAATTGAGAAAGACAATCTTGCCAAATAGCGGTAGGCACAGCAACTCCTTTAATTTTAATTACTAACAATGCTTCTGTAATTATAATCTTTTTTGTGGGTAATTTATAGATAGGGGTGACTATATAATTTGATGAATAAAAATTATATAGATAAAAAAACCCAGTTTAACTGGGTTTTTCAAGTAGAAGTAATAATTAATTTGTTGTATCAATAACTTTAACTTCTTGAATATTACGTGCTTTAACTTCAATTTCAACACGACGATCTGGTGCTAAACATGCTTTTAAGTTAGCGCCACGAAGTGCATTACATTTAGTACCTGTAACTGGTTGTGTTTTACCCACACCACGTGCACTGATTAGATCAGCTGGAACACCTTTTTCTACTAGGTATTTCATTACTGAATGTGCGCGTTGCTCAGAAAGTTTTTGATTATAGGTATCTGAACCAATACGGTCAGTATGACCAATTACAACGATAGCGCTTTGAGTTGGGTTAATTTTAACAAGTGATGTTAATAAGTTGTCTAATGCTTGACGACCTTCAGCTTTTAAGTCAGATTTCGCATAGGCAAATAATACATCTTCATTTAATACATAACGATTTTCTTGTGTTTTAACTTCAACTTCAGGTGCTGCTACAACAGGTGAACCTAAACGGTAAGTAATACCTAAAGTTAATAAACCGGCGTCTGGTGATGCATTAGTTTTAGTGTGGATATGTTGAACATATTGATATTCTAAACGAGTAGAGAAGTCTTCATCAAAGCGATAGTCAAGACCTAATGCATAAACAGGAGATAAGTCAGTTTTAGTTCCGCCGTGTCCATTTACATCTTTAACTAAGCCGCTATTTTTCCACTTGGCAATAGTTACCATTCCACCTGCACGAGCATAAATATCAAGGTCATCAGAAATGAATGATATTGGATAACTTAATTTACCAGTTAAAGAAACACCTTGTGCTGAAACTTTACTGTGACCTAGATCACTGTGAGTGCCTTGATAATTGTAAGTCTTTTTATATTTAGCAGAACCCAACCAGTCATATCCTAATTCAAATGCAAGATAAGGATTTGCTTGGAAACCAAGAAAAGCACCGCCGCCGATATTGCTACGATCAGAAGTGCTAACACCAACGTTAGAGTTTTCACGAATTTTATTTGCATCTAATCTGTAGAGTTCTGACCAACCTAATTTAGCACCTGTATAAAAAGTGTTATCTTCATATGCTGCATTAGCTGCAGTAGCTGTTAAGCTTGCAACTGCAATTGCTAGAGCTAGAGTTGTTTTTTTCATTTTTTTGCCTCAACTTTAATGTTGTTATAGACGATGTTTAGTTTCCTTTTGTTTAAATTTCACTTTAAATAAAAGAACAATTACTTATTGTTGTATTAATTATGCTATACATAATCCTAGTTGATTATAGCATATCTTGTATACAAATCTATATCTAATGATATCGCCTTTAAAAAATTTAAACAATGTTATCAAAATATTTTGTTAATCACTGTAGTAAAATCATTTACCGTATTGGATAACACTTTTGACATAATAAAAAAGTCAGCTTCAAGTCGTTTATCAAATTCATCTGAGCTTATATCTTCATTTTCATCTAGTATTATAGAATCAAATTTTATTCGTTTAAATGTTAGGTCAGAATTGACGATAAAGTTAACACCTCTCTCATCGACAATTTTCATTTTTGTAATCCATTTACCCGAATCAAAATGAACGCGCATTTCATCGCTTGTGATTTCTTGATTTTTACAGCTGATAATTCCATTACCTTCGAGCGGATCTTTAAGTTCAGCTTGATCACCTAATATAAAGGGTGAAAAATTAAGCTTTTCTTTAACCCATGAGGTCATAATCTGTTCAAGTGGTTTGTCAATTGATAGTGGAGTTAATGCTAATGAACCAAGTTCTTTGCGTAAAATCGCGAGAATATCTTCAGCTTGTTTAAAACTACTACAATCAACAATAATACGTTTATTTTCAGTATCAATCCAAAGCCAATAATGGTTATATTTACTAAAAGCCCTTGGCATTAAGTCAATTAAAACTTCATCTTTTAAGCTAGCCTTCTCGTTTTTTGTAAGTCTTCTACTTAGAGCTTGTTCTTGTTTATCAATTTTTTCTAATAAAGTTTGTTTAATGACTGGCGCTGGTAATATTTTGGTTTCTTTTTTTATACGTAATAATAAATGACCTTGCATATCGACAATAAAATCATTTTGGTTATTGTCATGATAGGGTGAAACCCAGCCCATTTTTGTTGTATCTAAGTTGCCACATGGGGTAAACATTTGAGATTTAATTGCTTTTTCAATAGCATCTTTATTGAGTAACGTGTCATTATTTAATTGATAAATAATGGCATTTTTAAACCAAAGCATGGATTTATCGTTCCTAAAATGTGTTTATGGTTATTATTTTAGCATGTTTAGTTTTTATTAACTGCCTGTAAATTGTAAAACAGTCATAGTTTTATTATTGTGCTTAGATTCAGCATGTTTCTAAGGTTAGAATTTATAAGATATGCCCATATAAACTGATGTTACTGTACTATTATCAACCATTGGACTGTCCGCAGCATCACCAGTTAATTTATCAATATGTACACTACCAAATGTAGCAATGTTGTCAGTTAATAAATATTGTGCTCCTATTTCAGCGTAAGGCGTAAATGAGCTGTCAACATTAAAGTAATGTAATTTTGAACGCGATGATTCTTTATGAGAAATACCATAGTAATAATCGTTATGTTTGCTGTTTGCCCAATTTACACCTATAGTTGGAACAATTATTAAGTTACCTTGCATATAAGGAATACTATAATCAGCATTGGCTAATAAACTATTACTTTCATCTAGTATATCAGCTCCTATACTACTAGAAAAACTTCCAAAATTAGTATCTATAGAGTATTCAATTTCAGCCAATAGGGTTGAGTGACGGTTATCAAGAAGTTTTAATTGATGATTATTGGAGTCATTTGGTTTGAATTCGTTAGATAAGTAACGTGCTCCAATGGATAAACTTTGATTATTTGTATTATAAGCATAAATGCCAGCTGATAAATCATCGATAAAAAATAGACCATTGTCATAATCAATATGAGGAACTGGATAAAACTTTGAACTGTAACTTTTATACGGAGAATTCCCCCAACCAATACCTAATCCAATAGATGTTGGATTGGCAGATACAGTTGGTATAGTTGATAAAGTAATTATTGATAAAATAGGAATTGAACAAAATGTTTTTTTCATCTTTTTTATATCCATTTAAGTAATAACGCTATCATCTAATCGAATATTATTCATCTGGAGTCTTGGTCACACAATCAATACATTAATTGTACATTGTAACAAATGAATTTCCTTAATAATAATGCCACATTTTGTCATATTTGAATATGGATTAGTGAGATAAATTATGAGTAAACCAACTTTAGAAATGATTAATAGTCGGCCCGACGATGCAACGTTATTGGCTGATGAAGCAAAATATTGTTCATTTGGTGATACCGTGCATTATGTTGAACCACCAAAGATTTTTGATGGCTGTGAAGGTAGTTACATGTATGATAAAGAAGGTAAAGCCTTCCTTGATTTACAAATGTGGTACTCTGCTTGTAACTTTGGTTATGCTAATGAACGTTTAAATAACGTACTTAAAAAGCAAATTGATACTTTACCACAATGCGCTAGCCAGTATTTACATCCTACTAAAATCGAATTAGCCAAAACAATTGCTCAAGGTATGGAGCAGCGATTCGGTTACCAAGGGCGAGTTCATTTTAATGTTGGTGGTTCACAATGTATTGAAGATTCATTAAAAGTCGTTCGTAATGCTACTGGTGGTAAATCTCTGATGTTTGCATTTCAAGGTGGTTACCATGGCCGTACTTTGGGTGCATCTTCAATTACCTCAAGCTACCGTTACCGTCGTCGTTATGGTCACTTTGGTGATCGTGCAATGTTTGTACCATTCCCATATCCGTTTCGTCGTCCAAAAGGAATGACAGCAGAAGAATATGGTGAACATTTAGTTGCTGAGTTTGCTCGTTTATTTGAAACTGAATATCACGGTGTATGGGATCCAAAAGTAGGACAGGCTGAATATGCTGCATTTTATGCCGAACCGTTACAAGCAACAGGTGGTTATATTGTTCCTCCACGTAATTACTTTAAAGGTCTGAAAAAAGTTTTAGATCAATATGGTATTTTATTAGTTGTTGATGAAATTCAAATGGGCTTTTATCGTACTGGTAAATTATGGTCAATTGAGCATTTTGATGTTAAACCTGATGTGGTGGTATTTGCGAAAGCATTAACTAATGGTTTAAATCCATTAGGTGGCTTATGGGCTCGTGAAGAGTTAATCAATCCGGAAGTATTCCCAGTTGGCTCAACTCACTCTACGTTTGCTTCAAATCCTTTAGGTACTGCAGTTGGTTTAGAAGTATTAAAAATGACTTCAGAAACAGATTACGAAAAAATGGTAATGGATAGCGGAGCATACTTCCTTGAAGGATTAAAAACACTTGAGAAGAAACATAAAGAGATAGGCGAAGTTGATGGTCTAGGTCTTGCACTTCGCGCTGAAATTTGTACCGAAGATGGATTTACCGCTAACAAAGCCTTAGTTGATAAAATGGTAGATATTGGTATGTCAGGTGATCTTGATTGGAAAGGTAACAAAATGGGCTTGGTGCTCGATATTGGTGGTTACTATAAAAATGTTATCACCTTTGCTCCATCATTACATATTTCTCGTCAAGAAATCGATCAAGGTATCGAATTGCTCGATCAATTAATCACACGAGCAAAAAAAGAACTTTAATCCTTTAATTCTATTCTTCCTGCCAACTTTTGTTGGCAGGTTGCGTTTTATAGCCAACCATTTATTAAATTTATGAAATACATCAATCAGTTAGAAAAAAATGAATTAATAGACAGCTTTTTAACTTATCCGCCACAGGATTTTTCAGCTTGGTTAAGTGATGATGATGTGCCTGTTTTTTCTGCCAAGTTTGATTTACTTACAACTGCAAATGATGATTTTAAATATAAAATTCAAAAATTTCCTTTTTATAAAAAATGGAAACATTGGTTACAGCCAAGAACCTGTTTTGTTGGGACAACTGTTTCGGAATATACGTTATTAACAGATAAGGTTGATGCTAATCAATTGGCTAAACATCTTAAAACAACTTATGCCAAACAATATCCTTTTATGATTGTTAAAGATCTTCCTTTAGCATCCCCGTTATTAAGTGAATACGATAACCACTATTCAGAGCAGCTTATTGAAGCGTTAAAAGAACAAGGCTATATCGAAGTTGAAGGACAAGCATTAGCTTGGTTACCTATTGATTTTGTTGATATAAACGAAGTTTTCTCGCGTTTTTCGTATAGTCGACGAAAAAATTTTAGAAGAAAACTAAAATCACGCGATAAATTAGACATTAATATTTTGCATAGTGGGGATGAATGCTTTTTTAATCAAGATGTTCAAGACGAATATTATCAACTTTATCTTAATGTTTATCAGCAAAGCGAAATACATTTTGATTTATTAACTAAACCATTTTTTATTCAATTATTGCAAAGTAAAGCAGCCAAAGCCCATATTTTTACTTATCACAATAATGGAGTATTTATTGGTTTTAATATCTGTTTTGAAGTAAATAATATGCTGATTGATAAATATATCGGCATGGTTTATCCAAAAGCAAGAGAACTAAATCTTTACTTCGTAAGCTGGTTTGTAAATCTTGAATATGCGTTGCAACAAGGATTTAATTATTATATTGCAGGTTGGACAGATCCTGAAGTAAAAGCATCATTGGGTGCTAAATTCACATTTACTAAACATTTAGTATATATTCGTAATCCATTATTACGTGTAATATTACGTAAATTGATTGGTCACTTTGAAAGTGACAAGGAGAAAGTAGCATGACCTGTCCTATTATACTCAATTTCGATAAAAGTGTAGGTAAGATAAACAATGCTAAAACCATCGATGTGACTGAGTGGCAGGATGCCATTCGCTTTGGCTGTACTGAGAAAAAATTCTTTCACTTTAAAAAAGTGTTGCAACACTCCCTACCTGATAAATATGGAACGGTGTTAATGGGAAGTGGAGATTTTCATCATGTTTCGTTATTATTGATTGAACGTTTAGCTAAAGAATATTCAGCTAGCAATCCCATTCAAGTTGTCGTTTTTGATAATCATCCTGACAATATGCGTTATTTATTTGGAATACATTGCGGATCATGGATTAGTTACGTGGCAAGTTTACCTTTTGTTAGCCGCGTACATGTTTTAGGTATTTCATCTCAAGACATTGGTCTTTCTCATTTTTGGGAAAACAGATGGTCACCGCTATTCCATAAAAAACTGACTTATTGGAGTTTAGATGTCAATGTTACTTGGGCAAAAAAAATTGGCTTAAGTCATGCTTTTCGCCATTTTGCTACCCCTGATGATCTTATTGCTAGCTTTCTTTCAGAACAATATCATAGCGCACAACCTGTTTATTTATCGATTGATAAAGATGCATTAAGTGAAGAAGTTGTACATACCAATTGGGATCAGGGTAAATTACAAACATATCATATCCTTGATACTATCACCTCAATCAAACCAAGGCTTGTTGGTAGTGATATTACAGGGGAACTTTCTATATGGAAACCGACAAATTGGTTTAAACGTTTTCTTAGTTCACTAGATAAGCAACCTAGCATATCATCTGATGATCTTATCAATTGGCAGAAAGAGCAACATCAGCTTAATCTAACGTTATTGAAAGCTATTTCAGGATAAACTATTGTCAAAAAGTTTGAGGAAATGTAGGTGTTTGAGTATAAAACTTAGACCTACTTTTCCAAAGATCTGAAAAAAATTTAAGGATGATGTTTAGAAGAATTCTGTTTAGATAATTTGCCTTCTGCTAATGCTAAAAACAAAATTCCTGAAACAATTAGAATTGTACCGATTAATTTAAATAACGTAATAGGTTCCTGAAATAACCAGATTGATGCAATCATTACCGTTACTACTTCAAAGTGAGATGCGGCAAATGCTGGACCGACTGGTGCTTTTTTTAATAACGTCATCCAGGTGAAAAAAGTAAGAATATATCCTGTTATTGATATATAAATCCATGGGTTAGTAAAAACCCGCACTAACCAATCCATACTCATTTCTAGAGGTTGGGCATGGATAGCGGTTAATTTAAAACTACATTGTGCAATAGTATCAAAAAAAAGTAATACTGAAAAACCGATAAGATAGAATCTAGCCATATTTAAGACATTCCTACAAAAATGACGCCAGTAGTAATTAATAGCATGCCAATTAAACGATAAAAGGTAAGCAGCTCTTTGAAAATAATACGTCCAACAATCATAATAGTAATAATATTAAATGAGGCTAGCAATACACCTTGTGAAAGGGGAACTAAAGTTAAAAATGCCAACCATAATAAAAATTCTGCAACATAAGAGATAATGCCAATCCAAATCCAATGATTTTTTGCCAAATCTAGCCAATAATACCAACCATCACGATTATTTGGTGAGATGGCAGCAAATTTAAAAGCGACTTGTCCTAAAGTATCAAAACAGATGTTACTAACCCAAAGTATCATTACTAATGGTGACATTATGACTCTATTCCTTTTGCTATATTATTGAAGAATGTAATGCACTCTTTAATCACTTCCCGACGTTGACTATCAATTGTTATTAAATGATAACTGTCATTTAAGATCACTAGTTTTTTGGAGCCAGAAACGTTTTTTTCAACTAGTTTTGCATTGGTTTCAATATTGGCGATATCATCATTACCTGAGTGCATAATTAAACATGGTGAAACAACATTAGGCAGTTGAGCGCGTACATCCTTGGCAAGTAATTGCATTTCGGCAAGTGCTGGGAAGGGATTTCCTGCAAGTCCTGCTGAAGCTGCATCACCACTTAACATGCTTTCAGATACGACGGCTCGAATCCGTTCATCTTTAAGTCCATATGGTGGTTTTTCAATAAAAGACACTTTTTGGAAAATTCTTAATTTTTTAAAATAAACCAACAAAAAGAAGAATTTTTTTGCCCAAAAAGGCATACTCCAGCCATCGTAATAAAAAGTTGGTGCTAAAACGCCAACACCCTTAATTTGTTCTGGTCTATCAGCGGCTAGTTTCAGTGCTAAAAGTGCACCCATTGATAATCCAGCAACATAAACATTATCAACATGTTGAGCTAAGTAATCAGCCCCTTCTTGTACACTTTGGTACCAATCTTGCCATGATGTTTTACAAAGATCAGCTTCGGTACCACAATGACCGGCTAGTTGAATAGCATAAACTGTAAATCCAGCTTTATGTAAACCATTAGCTAAAATTCGCATTTCATTCGGCGTACCAGTTAAGCCATGAATTAGAAGTACACCATTTTTATTACCAGGTAAAAAATAAGATAAATCTTGCATTGTACTCATTATTATGCCTTTACTATTTTACTATCATGATGGGAATTAAAGAATGTTGTGCTTGTTCTAATGCTTTGGTTACATCAGCAAAACTATTGATAGCACAGTGCGCAATCTTATTTTTTTTACAGTAATTCACTAGTTTGTCTTTGGCAAAAACATAATCAACATTATGTGATACACAGTAGTCTGAGGTACCATCTCCTACAAAAAGTATTTGGGGGAAATATTGTTGCTTTTTAACATGATTACATTTGCAATTACCACTTTGTTTAATACAATCCTTATTGGCATAAGGAAATTCAAGTCGCCAACTACGGTTATTATCATGAAGCAACTTATTGGCAAAAATAGGCAAATGTTCAATTCCATGACGTTTTAATACAAACTGTATTGCGTAATCTAACCCATCACTCACAACATGAACAGGAATATTCTTTTGTTCGGTATAATTAATAAACGATTTAAACATTGGATCGATTTCAATCTTGGAGAGAACTTGATTGAGTTCCTCTAAACTGGCATCCATTAGAGCAATTTGTTTACTCATGCATTCTTGAGAGCCAATTTTGCCATTAACCCACATTTCTTCAAGCTCATCACAACCATCTTGCCCGAAATAACTCAGTAAAGTATCGGTTACATCATTAACACTGATGGTTCCATCAAAATCACATAAGACAATAGGAGTCTGATGCTGAGTATAAGATGGATAAAAAAGATGGTCAGCCATCGATGAAAAAGTATTCATTTTAAAATCAAAATAGTCTAATTGTAGATAATGGCGCAAATTTTCTCATAAAGTAGTTTTAAACTTTGTGGGCTCTTTGTATATATTTTGTAACGAGGGTGAAATTGTCTGTATAATGAGGTTCACTCGGTATAAGCTATAGTAATGAGAATCGATAATGAGCGAACGTATATTAATCATTGAAGACGATCCAAGATTAGCCAACCTCATACAAGTATACCTTGTTCGGCAAGGGTATACCGTTGATTGGCATAATAGTGGTGAAGGAGCAGAAGAAAAAATTCGTCAACTCAATCCAGATTTGGTCATATTAGATGTAATGTTGCCACAAAAATCAGGTTTTGATATTTGTCGTGATATACGAGGCTGGTTCGCCAATTATATTTTAATCATGACAGCCAGTGAAGATAACATCGATGAAATTGTCGGACTTGAACTTGGTGCTGATGATTATTTGGCAAAACCAGTTGAACCAAGATTATTACTTGCTCGAATACGTGCCTTGTTACGACGTAAACAGATAGAAAATGAAAAAGATTGTGGCAAAGAATGGGTTATGCCCTTAAATAACAAAACCCTTATTTTTGATAACTTAGTGATAGATGGCGAAAATAGGAAAGTAGTATTACAAGAACAAGAGATAGATTTAACTACCGCGGAATTTGATCTTCTATGGTTATTGGCTAATAATGCTGGAAACATATTATCAAGGGATGATATTTTTTCTCAAGTGCGTGGTATTGATTTTGATGGTAGCGATCGTTCTATTGATTCCCGTATATCAAGACTTCGCCGTAAATTGCTCGATGATCCTGACAATCCATCACGAATTAAAACGGTTCGAGGAAAAGGTTACTTATTCATGCGTGAGGGGGATAGTCATTGAGTCAATTATTAGCCAAACCACTATTTTTTAATAGACGAATTGTATTTTATCTCGTTATATTACTTTCTTTGCAGTGTATCATTGCTTATGGAGCTTTATTGGTATTTGATTCTTTACCTTCCTCATTAACTGATATGCCCGATGATCATCTTGTATTTCGTGAGTCACAACGAGGTACAGTAAACTTAATTCGTATGAGAATTAACGAAAATAAAAATCGTCCTTTGCAAGAAGTTGTTGACGAGTTGCAACCTTATTTTGGCTACCCAATAGAAATTTTACCAATCAATACGGTTTTACCGCATTCAGTTTTTCAAGAATTAAAAAATCTTGGTTTTTCTTTTGATAGTGATAAAGAAGTTGTCTACATTGATTTAAATGATGGTAATTTATTACAGTTAGGTCCTATCGTAATGCGCGATATATTACAGTCTAACACTATGTCATTAAGTGTTTTTTTAATTATTTGGGCGTTATTTAGTGCGATCATCTTTTTTATTCTAATCTATTTTGCTTTTAGTGCAGTTTGGAAAGATTTAGTAAATATAAGACAAACTGCAGAACAGCTTGGGCAGGGCAATTTAAAAGCCAGAACTGAAAACGTTAAAGGCTGGTTATTCAAACCACTCGCAAAAGTTCTAAATAATATGGGAACACACATAGAACATTTAGTTGGTACGAACCAAACTATCTCGCATGCTATGGCACACGAACTGCGCACACCACTTGCCCGTATGCGATTTGAGCTTAGTATGCTTGAAGAATCTAATGATGAACAAGAAAAATTGCTTCTACAAAAAGGTATGAGTGATGATATTAACGAATTAGAAACCTTAATCAGTGCCAGCTTAAATTACTTTAAAATGCAACAGAGTAATATTGAGTTAAACTTAACTCAAGTTTCATTAAAACAATGGGTTGAAAAAGTCTGTCAGTCCTTAGCATTATTTAAACCAAAAGGATTTGAATTAGTGTGCAATAGTCAGGATGTTTTAGCTATCATTGATACTAATTTAGCAGAAACAATTGTTAAAAATTTACTTCTAAATGCATTTAAATATGCTACGCATAAAGCAGTATTAAATATTACAAAACAGAAAAATAGCGTAGTAATTGAAATTGATGATGATGGACCAGGCGTTCCGTTTGAAGCACGTGAAAAGATTTTTATGCCCTTTGCTAGACTAGATACCAGTCGAACACGTTCTACTGGTGGTTATGGCCTTGGTTTAGCATATGTCAAATTAATGGCAGAATTTCATGATGGTAATGCTTTCGTCGTTACTAGCCCTCTTGGAGGAGCAAGGTTTGTGATTTCATTAAAGTCTAACGATTGTTAATCATTTTCTTATAATTAATGCGTTATTATTAAATATGATCATAATTATTAAGTTTCAATAAGTTATTTTTTACAGTTTATCATAAGATAATATTTACTTTATTGAACAGTGAGGTAAATATTATGACAAATAAGTCAATGCATTCAATTCCAAAATTTTATTGGATCAAGTTTGTGATAATTTTTCTTTTTGGATTGTAATGTTATTTATGCTGGAAGATCTGTTTTAATTCCTTTAGTATGAGAATTACAATCCCAGTTTGGTTTAAATAAAGCACAAAATGGGGGGCATGATAAGTTTGTTTTTTTCGCTTATACAATATTTCAAATACCATCACTTGTTCCTGGCGATATATTGGTAAAATTAGTTTAAATACCGTGTTGATAGCTTTAGTTTCTGATAATGCATCAAAAGCATCATTAAGTACTGTATTTGGACTGTATAGTTTTTTTGTATGGCTGCATCAATCTGTGCTCCTTATTTTTCAGACTTGATTGCCGATAAAACGGTAAGTTTAAATAGTGGTTTTTACTTAGCTGCAGTTATTACTATGGTTGGAATAACTGCAATGCTATTTGTCAAAGAAGGACCAACTGTTTATTAGATTTAATGTATCGTGGTGATTTTAAAGATTTTTAATCATTCTTTCTTGTTGATTATCTTGTCAGAAATATTAGGTAAAGCATAAATTTTAGTAAAACATAGTGTTTTATCGGAATAAAAAGTCTGCTTTTTTTCCATTTCAGAAAAAGAAAAAATTTGTTATATTCTTTAGTCAAAATGATAAAAAGTGACAGAACAAATTTTTAAATTCGTCATTGAAATATAAAATCAGAGGTTTTTTATGAGCGGTTCACTACCGGCTGAGACTGATAATCGTCCAACAAATTTTATTCGCCAAATTATAGATGCAGATCTTGCAGCAGGAAAATATAAAACAACACATACTCGTTTTCCACCGGAGCCAAATGGTTATTTACATATAGGTCATGCTAAATCAATATGTTTAAACTTTGGCCTAGCTCAGGATTATCAGGGTAAATGTAATTTACGTTTTGATGATACTAATCCAGTTAAAGAAGATATTGAATATGTTGAGTCAATTAAAGAAGATGTACGCTGGTTAGGTTTTGAGTGGGATGGTGAAATTTGTTATTCATCTGATTATTTCGACCGTTTATATGAGTATGCTATTGAGCTTATCGAAAAAGGACTCGCTTATGTTGATGAACTATCAGCTGATGAAATTCGTGAATATCGAGGAACGCTAACTCAACCAGGTAAAAATAGTCCTTACCGCAACCGTAGTGTTGATGAAAATTTGGCACTTTTTAAACAAATGAGAGAAGGTATCTTTGCTGAAGGGAAGGCTTGTTTACGCGCTAAAATCGATATGACATCTCCATTCATTGTCATGCGCGATCCTGTTTTATATCGCATTAAATTTGCAGAGCATCACCAAACAGGTAATAAGTGGTGTATCTATCCAATGTACGATTTTACCCATTGTATTTCCGATGCGATTGAAAATATTACCCATTCTCTCTGTACACTTGAGTTCCAAGATAATCGGCGTTTATATGATTGGGTGTTGGATAACATTACAATTGAGGCTCGTCCGCATCAGTATGAGTTTTCTCGTTTAAATTTAGAGTATGCAATAACTTCTAAACGTAAACTGACGTTGTTAGTGACAGAAAAAATTGTTGATGGTTGGAATGATCCACGTATGCCTACTGTTTCAGGCCTACGTCGCCGTGGATATACACCAGCCTCGATTCGTGAATTTTGCCGTCGTATTGGCGTAACTAAACAAGAAAATACCGTTGAGATGAGTACGCTTGAGTTTTGTATTCGTGAAGATCTTAATGAGAATGCCCCACGTGCTATGGCAGTGCTTGATCCTGTTAAAATAGTAATTGAGAACTTTTCAGAAACACTTGATGAAGTATTAAGCATGCCTAATCATCCTAATCGTCCAGAGTTAGGTAATCGTGAAGTGACTTTTACTCGTGAAATTTATATCGATCGTGCTGATTTTAGAGAAGAAGCTAATAAAAATTATAAGCGTTTAGTTTTAGGAAAAGAAGTTCGTTTGCGTAATGCTTATGTAATTCGTGCTGATCGCGTTGAAAAAGACTCAGAAGGTAATATCCAAACGATCTATTGTACTTATGATCCTACTACATTAAATAAAAATCCAGAAGATGGGCGTAAAATTAAAGGTGTAATTCATTGGGTGTCAGCTAAATTTGCAAAACCAGCTGAAATTCGTCTTTACGATCGTTTGTTTAATACGCCAAATCCTGGATCAGCCGATGACTTTTTATCGACCATTAATCCTAATTCTTTATTGATTAAAAGAGGTTTTGTTGAGCCAAGTTTACAATATGCAGAGATCGGTAAGGCTTTTCAGTTTGAACGTGAAGGTTACTTTTGTTTAGACAGCAAATATGCCTCAGATGATAATTTGGTATTCAATCGAACTGTCGGATTGAGAGATAGTTGGAACGATGCTTAAACAATAACATGACATTCGCCGACTTAGGTCGGCGGATTATTAAAATTTAATCTTTAATCTTCAAATTTAAATAATTTTGTTTGTTGATCTAGATAGTTAAGTAAATCAGGTATTCTATATTTACCTGACATTGATTTTACATTTTCCGCAGCCTTTTCTAATGATATACCTAAAGCAGTGACATATAAAGGATGTTTACTTTGCCCTCGAGCTACTTCGATTAAGTATTCACTATTTTCATAAAAAGGTTTTTTCGCTACTCCAATAATGGGTATTTTTTTATCTAAAGCATTATATAAATATCCACCTAATCCTATCTTACCGTTATTCAAGTGCACATATCCATCAATAACAATTGTGGTAATTTTGCTTAAATCGATTTTATTTAAAAGTGACATTATACAAGGTAGTTCTCGTTGATAAAACTGACCTGATTGATAAGGGGCAACATTATTTTGATAATCAATAATGATTCTTTCAATATCACATTTATTATCAGCCCAATGATTAAATAAAATTCCTACAGATTTTGCTTGGTTATTTATGTAATAAACATCAATTGCAAGAATCATTTACCTTAATTTTCCTCTCAATATATTATTCAGTAAACACAACTTATAAATTTTACGATTCATTAAATAACATGATACCATTATTCATTATCATTTCTCTATTATTTATTTGATATTCAATACTTATCATAAAGTTAGGCAACTTAATGCATGATTATCCACACAATATAAACTGTTTTTAAGATAGCCATAATGTGCAGTTTCTTTTATACTATTGCTCTATTTTTTACCTATTTTGGTCTTAAAAAGAGTAATTAGCATGAAAATTTTAGCTGGTTCTTCTGCTTTATCCGCATTTCGTATTAGTAAAATCTTATCTATTTGTCATGAAAAATCCATTCCCGTTATTAGCCTTGAAGCTCAATTTATCCATTTTATTGATTCAATTGATGAGTTTACAGTTGAGCAACAATCAATACTTGAAAAATTATTAAAATATGGTCCGAAATCTGTTCACGTAGATGAAGATTGTAATACCAATAGACAACTCTTTTTAGTCACGCCTCGTGCTGGCACGATTTCTCCATGGTCCTCAAAAGCAACTGATATTGCTCATAACTGTGGTTTAACACAAATTCATCGTATTGAGCGGGGTATTGCTTATTACATTGCAACAAGTTTGCCAATGACTCAATCTCAAAAAGATGAATTTGCCGAGTTAATTCATGATCGTATGATGGAAGCCGTATTAACCAGATTTGATCAAGCAGAACAATTATTTAAAGTTGATGAACCAGCACCAGTAATTGTTGTGGATTTGTTAGGTCAAGGACGACAGGCACTCGAGGAGACTAATATCAAGTTAGGTTTAGCGTTAGCATCTGATGAAATTGATTATTTAGTTGAAAGTTTTAAAAAATTAAATCGTAATCCAACAGATATTGAACTGTATATGTTTGCGCAAGCAAATTCAGAGCATTGTCGACATAAAATTTTCAATGCAGATTGGATTATTGATGGTATTAAGCAGCCTAAATCATTGTTTAAAATGATAAAGAACACCTTTGAAAATGTACCTGATTATGTTTCATCTGCTTATAAAGATAATGCCGCGGTTATGGAAGGTTCTAAAGTAGGTAGATTTTTTGCTGATTATGGAAATCGAACCTACAATTATCATCAGGAATATGTAGATATTTTAATGAAGGTTGAAACGCATAATCATCCAACAGCGATATCACCTTGGCCAGGTGCGGCAACAGGTAGTGGTGGTGAGATCCGTGACGAAGGTGCAACAGGAAAAGGTGCCAAACCGAAAGCTGGATTAGTTGGCTTTTCAGTTTCAAATTTACGAATCCCAAATTTTGAACAACCATGGGAACAAGATTTTGGCAAACCTGACAGAATAGTGAGCGCTTTTGACATTATGATGGATGGACCTTTAGGAGGTGCCGCATTTAATAATGAGTTTGGGCGTCCTGCATTGTTAGGCTATTTTCGTACATATGAGGAAAAAGTAAATAGCTTTAATGGTGAAGAAGTTAGAGGATATCATAAACCTATTATGTTAGCCGGTGGTTTGGGAAATATTCGCCGTGAACATATCCAAAAAGGGGAATTCCCTATTGGTTCCAAATTAATTGTTCTTGGTGGCTCTGCCATGAATATCGGTTTGGGAGGAGGAGCAGCCTCTTCAATGACATCTGGGCAATCTAATGCTGATCTTGATTTTGCATCAGTTCAACGTGATAACGCTGAAATGGAACGGCGTTGCCAAGAAGTGATAGATCGTTGCTGGCAACTTGGTGATGAAAATCCTATTTTGTTTATCCATGATGTCGGTGCAGGTGGCTTGTCTAACGCTATGCCGGAACTGGTTAGTGATGGTGGCTGTGGGGGGCAGTTTGAATTACGTAAAATATTAAGTGATGAATCAGGTATGTCGCCGTTGGAAATTTGGTGTAATGAATCACAAGAGCGTTATGTGCTGGCTATTCATCCAGAAAGTCTTGAGTTATTTGATGAATTTTGTAAACGTGAACGTACACCTTATGCAGTTATCGGAGAGGCTACATTAAATAAAGCGGTAGTTTTACATGATGAACATTTTAATAATAATCCGATAGATTTACCTTTAGATGTTTTACTTGGTAAACCCCCTAAAATGCTACGAGAGGTTAAGTCTCGACAAGCTCATGGTGATAATTTTTCACCAAATGACATTAATTTATATGACGCGGTTAAACGCGTTTTACATTTGCCAACGATTGCTGAAAAAACTTTTTTAATTACGATTGGTGACCGTTCGGTAACAGGAATGGTTGTTCGCGATCAAATGGTTGGACCTTGGCAAGTACCCGTTGCCGATTGTGCAGTGACAACAGCAAGTTTAGACAGTTATTATGGTGAGGCTATGTCGATTGGTGAGCGTGCTCCTGTTGCACTACTTAATTACGCTGCATCAGCAAGATTAGCTGTTGGTGAAGCAATTACCAATATTGCAGCGACCAACATTGGCGATATTAAACGGATTAAGCTTTCGGCTAATTGGATGGCTGCTGCAGGTCATCCAGGTGAAGATGCCGGTCTGTATGAAGCAGTTAAGGCTATTGGCGAAGAATTATGTCCAGCTTTAGGGTTGGCGATTCCTGTTGGTAAAGATTCAATGTCAATGAAAACAACATGGCAACAAGATGGTGAACAAAAAGCAGTAATTTCACCATTGTCGCTAGTAATTTCAGCATTTGCTCGAGTTGAAGATGTTCGTAAAACTGTCACACCTCAATTATGCACAGATAAAGATAATTTATTATTGCTTATTGATTTATCCAAAGGTCATCAAGCATTGGGGGCAACTGCATTAGCACAAGTTTATCGTCATTTAGGGCAAAAAACAGCTGATGTTCATGATGCTAATGAATTAGCATCTTTTTATCAAGCTATCCAAACATTAATCGCGGACAGTTTGCTAGTCTCTTACCATGACCGTTCAGATGGTGGTTTATTAGTTACCCTGGCGGAAATGGCTTTTGCTGGGCATTGTGGTATTGATGTCGATATTCATACGCTTGGTAGTGATGTGATTGCTTCTCTATTTAATGAGGAACTGGGGGCCGTTATTCAAATTCGTGGAAAGGATTTAGATAGGGTAATGGCATGCTTTAAGCAGTTTGAACTTTCTCATGCGATTCATACGCTAGGTAAAGCAAAAGCAGGACAGCAATTCATTATACGTAATAATATAGCAGTAGTTTATAGCGAATCTCGTTTAACATTAAGAACATGGTGGGCTGAAACCACATGGCAAATGCAACGTTTACGTGATAATCCAGCGTGTGCCGATCAAGAACATCAAGCCAAACAAAATAATGATGATCCGGGCTTGAATGTATGGCTTACGTTTGATCCAATGCAAGACCTTGCCGCACCTTATATATTAAAAGGAGTGAAACCGAAAGTTGCGATTTTACGTGAACAAGGTATTAACTCTCATGTTGAAATGGCCGCTGCATTTAATCGAGCTGGTTTTGAATCAATTGATGTCCATATGACTGATTTATTATCTGGTCAGGTGACTTTAGATCAATTTCATACTCTTGTTGCTTGCGGTGGTTTCTCATATGGTGATGTTTTAGGTGCTGGAGAGGGATGGGCTAAATCAATTTTATTTAATGAGCAAGCTAGATATGAATTTGAACAATTTTTTCATCGTAATGATACTTTATCATTAGGTGTCTGTAATGGTTGTCAAATGATGTCAAATTTAAAAGATCTAATTCCTGGTGCTGATTTATGGCCACGTTTTGTGCGTAATTTATCAGAACGATTTGAAGGACGTTTTAGTTTGGTACAAATTCAATCTAGCCCTTCATTATTTTTTACTGATATGGCGGGTTCGCATATGCCAATTGCAGTATCACATGGGGAAGGGCGAGTTGAAATTCGAGATGATGCTCACTTATCTGAATTAGAAACATCAGGATTAATTACAGTACGTTACATTGATCATTTCGGCAATGTAACACAACAGTATCCTGCTAATCCAAATGGCTCACCAAATGGTATTACGGCTGTGACTTCAAGTGATGGCCGTGCAACCATTATGATGCCTCACCCTGAACGAGTATTTAGAACAGTAACTAATTC
Organism: Gilliamella sp. B2887; assembly: GCF_026537015.1. NCBI lineage: Bacteria > Pseudomonadati > Pseudomonadota > Gammaproteobacteria > Orbales > Orbaceae > Gilliamella > Gilliamella sp. B2887. Next base: position 201,272 of record NZ_JAFNMX010000003.1, read on the forward strand.
ATGGCATCCTGATAATTGGGGGGAAGACAGTCCATGGATGCGAATATTCCGCAATGCACGTAAGCAGTTGGGTTAAAATATAAAAACCGCCGAAATTTGTCGGCGGTTATTTGTTAAAATAAAATGGCTACATTAAGCGCTTGCATCTTGTTTTTGTCTTGCTACAAGAGGATTTGCTAAAGTATTTGCCATTTTTCTAAGTAATATGTCTGTTTCATCCCAGTTGATACAAGCATCAGTCACTGAAACACCATATTTAAAGTTTTCTTTTGATTGTTCGGAAGATTGATTACCTTCAACTAGATTACTTTCAATCATCACACCAATAATTGAATTATTTCCAAGTTTGATTTGCTCAATAATTGAATCTGCAACAATTGGTTGATTACGATAATTCTTATTAGAATTTGCATGACTACAGTCAATCATTAAATTCGGTAATAACCCCGCTTGTTTCATCTGTATTTCACATAGTGCAACATTTTCAGCATTATAATTTGGAGCTTTACCTCCACGTAAGATCACATGTCCATGAGAATTACCGACAGTTTGTAAAACTGTTACTTGTCCTTGCTGGTTAATACCTACAAAACGGTGAGGCATAGAAGCTGATTTCATAGCATTAATTGCGACATCTAAATTGCCATCGGTACCATTTTTAAAACCAACTGGCATGGATAAACCAGATGCCATTTCACGATGGGTTTGTGATTCTGTTGTTCTTGCACCTATAGCAGACCAGCTAATTAAATCGGCAATGTATTGTGGTGTGTTTGGATCTAATGCCTCGGTTGCGATAGGTAAACCGATTTTAGTGATATCAAGTAATAATTTACGGGCTTTTTTGAGTCCGTACTCAATGTCAAATGAACTATCCATATGTGGATCATTTATCATACCTTTCCAACCAACGGTTGTTCTAGGTTTTTCAAAGTAAACACGCATAACAATAAATAAATCATTGCTAACTTCGTCAGATAATTTTTTTAGTTTATGCGCATATTCAATTGCTGCTTGAGGATCATGAATAGAACATGGACCACAGACAATGAGTAATCGGGGATCTTTTCTCTCTAAAATATCAACTACAGTTTTTCGTGACGAAGCAATTTGGTTTTCTAATTCTGGAGAAAGTGGGTAAAGTTGTTTTATTTCATTAGGGGTGATTAGCATATGTTCATCTCTAATTCGAACATTATTCAACGTATCTTTTAACATTTTTATTTTCCTTATGAAAAATCTTTTAAATATTTTATATGTAAAATATTAATTACATAAACGCCTACTATGTAAACACAAAATTACATAATAGTAAATAGAATTTTTTGTTTTTATTTCATAATGATGGTTTCATAATATTATATATGTAATATATAAAGCTGTTTTTTATAAATGAGTGAATTTATAAGTTATCTTTTTGTTGTGTAAATAAAATTTTACAAATAGCTTACTTGTTAAATTTTTATGGATAATAGAGATTGATGGTGACTGGTTTTTGTTAAAAAATAATTGTAATGTGTAAAATTGTGAATTTAGGAACAATCAACAATGCTTCAACAAAAACGATTTATTCATATAATGGGTACTATTATTGAAATATGGTTGTTAGACGATAATGCAGAAGTTTTATTAGATGCAGCAGAAAATCAGTTAATGGATTACGATCGTCGTTTTAGTGCTAATAATCCTAAATCAGAATTAATGAATATCAATCAAAATGCTGGGATTAAATTTGTACCAGTATCAGCAGACCTTTTTACATTAATTAAGATTGGAAAAATCCAAAGCACTATTGATAATAGTTTTTTAAATATTGCGATAGGACCTTTAATACAAACTTGGCGAATTGGTTTTAATGATGCTAGATATCCTTCTGATAAAGAAATAAAACAGCAATTAAAGTTTATTAATCCTAATAATATTATTTTAGATGAATCCAATAATTCTGTTTTTCTCACTCAACCAGAAATGGCTATTGATTTAGGTGCATTAGCTAAAGGTTTTTTTGCTGATAAGATAATTGAGTTTTTTAAACAACAAAGTGCCAAAGCAGCATTTATTAATTTAGGTGGAAATGTTTTAACTTTTGGTGATTGTCCTTTTCATGATGATGGATACTGGCGAGTGGGTATTCAGAATCCTTTTCAACCAAGAGGAAATATTATCACTGCACTAAAAATAAAAAATCAGTCAGTGGTTACATCTGGTATTTATGAACGAACATTTAGTTATAATGGCAAAACCTATCATCATATTTTTGATAGTCGAACTGGATATCCAGTAGAAACCGATCTAACCAGTATTACTATTGTGTCAAAAAACTCGCTTAATGGAGAAATTTGGACTACACAGCTTTATGGGGCAAGTGCTCAGTATGCTATAAAGGCTATAAATAAAATACCTGATATTGAAGGAATGATTGTTACGATTAATCATAAGTTTGCTTGTTCAGATGGTTTGCTTATTGAATGAATCATTTATAGATTAAATAAGTATTAATTAAATGGCTTGGCTTCACGATTAAGTGATGAGATAAAAATATCAACAAGCGCCCTTTTAGAAGAATTTAAAGCTCTATTTGCAGAATATGCAATAAAGTAATTAAGAGAAATGAGATCTAAAGGAAGTGGTAATAAGTTATAAGCTTGATCATTTTTTTTATTGCAAATATTAACACTTTCTGGAATGAAAGTAATACCTATCCCTTTTTTGGCTAACTCAACAAGTGTAAAAATATTACTACTTTCAAGAATTATTTGGGGTTCAATTTTATATTTTTGAATTAGATATTCAATCTGATGACGAATTGCCGATCCATGTGCTGTTAAAATAAGCTTTTCTTGCAGTAACATTTTTATAACATCATTATTACATTCAAGTATTTTTGGATTTTTTTGATAAAGTTTTGAGCTTTGAGGGATCAGCGCATAATAGCAATGTTTGCCACAGGTATGGCTAATTAAGTTTTGTGATATTGTTTCAGGATTTTGCCCAATAAAAAAATCTAACGTATTATTTTCTGTTTTTTCTTCAAGATTTGTTGGAGTATATTCATGTAATTCAATTTTTACATTTGGATATTTTTGCATAAATTCTGGCAAAAAAAGTGGCAGCAAATAGGTACCTAAACAAGGTAAAACACCTATTTGAATTACTTCATAATTTGTATCAGTGTACTTTTTTATTTTTCTTTTAAATTGTTCTTCTTTGTCTACCAGTGAAGCTAAATATTGATAATAAATCTTACCTGCTTCAGTTAATTGTAAGGGTACCGTTTGACGATTAATGATTTCAATACCAATTTGATTTTCTATTTTTATTATTGTTTGCGTTAAATATGATTGAGAAATATAAAGATTTTTTGCTGCTTTGGTGTAATTTCCATGTTTAAGTAAAACATCAATGTATTGCATCATATTTAATGAATTTATTTTAGTCATTTTATCTCTCATTTCCTGTTTTACTTTGTTATAACAAATTACTTATAACTCTATAATTAATCAGCTATTTCACAAATGTATTTTTCTGTTCTAAACTAACTTTGATATGCATATCACTCAAATATAAACATGCTAAATCTAATAATTAAATATACAACTGTTTTGTAGGATTTCTAAATAATTTATTCTAAAAAAATGAAATATTAATAAAATTTGTACTGATAATTACTAAGTGAGGTTTTAAAGTGAAATTTATTGGCATAGTTGGCACGAATTCGGATCGTTCAACTAATAGGAAATTACTCCATTTTATGAAAACGCATTTTGCGCACAAAGCAGAAATTGAAGTTTGTGAAATTAAGTCATTGCCTGCATTTAATGAGCCTGAAGATAAAACTCCTCCTTCAACAGTAAAAGAGTTATCAGATAAAATTGAAGCAGTTGATGGGGTGATTATTGCCACACCAGAATATGATCATTCAATTACTGCGGCCTTAAAAAGTGCTATTGAGTGGTTGTCTTACACAACTCGCCCACTAATTAATAAATGTGTGATGATTGTAGGAGCTTCCCATGGATCGTTAGGTTCTTCAAGAGCACAGGCGCATTTACGGCAAATTTTAGATGCTCCAGAGCTAAAAGCACGAATTATGCCAAGTTCAGAATTCCTTTTAGGGCATTCGCTCCAAGCTTTTGATGAAAATGGTGTTCTTATTTATCCCGATAAAGTTAAAGAATTAGAGGAATGTTTCGAAGAATTCATTTTGTTTGTTACATTCACTAATGAATTACTTAAAAAATCACAATGTAATACAGAAAAAAATAAGAAATTCAATTGGAAAAAAGCAGCTAAAGAAGGAGCGTTATAATGAAATTAATCGGAATTGTTGGAACAAATGCTCAGAAGTCTTATAACCGTTTACTACTACAATTTATGCAAAAACATTTTGCTGATAAAGCCGAAATTGAACTATTAGAATTGATTGATGTGCCAATGTTTAATGAATCAAATGATCAATCTAATAATCCGATTATTCAGAATTTTAATAATAAAATTATACAGGCTGATGGCGTGATCATTGCTACTCCTGAACATAATCATTCTATTCCATCAGCTCTAAAAAGCATTATTGAATGGCTATCATTTAATTTACATCCATTTGATGGCAAACCAGTGATGATTGTAGGTGCTGCTTATGATGTACAAGGTTCATCAAGAGCACAATTACATTTAAGACAAATCCTCGATGCGCCGGGAGTGAATGCCAATGTTATGCCAGGATCTGAATTTTTACTTGGACGAGCGCATGAAGCATTTGATGAAAAGGGTGATCTTAAATCAGAACGTACAATTGATTTCTTAGACAGCTGTTTTTTCAGGTTTACTCGCTTTACTCAAGTATTAAGCTTACTTAATGTTCCAGAAGAAATCTCTTTTAAACCTGGAAGATACTGTGTTACTGCACCAGGCCATAATGGTGATTTACCGATGGTGGTTATGTTGTCAAATGATCGTATTGAGTCGATTGATATTGATATAGAGGGTGAATCTGAAGGCATTGCTGATGTGGTATTTAAACGTATTCCATCACAAATCCTTGAAGGGCAAACCCTTAATGTAGATATTTTATCAGGTGCATCTGTTACTAGTAATGGCGTGATTGATGGTGTAGCTAAAGCAATTAAGTTGGCTGGTGGTAACCCTGATGTATTACGTAAACGACCAAAAGCTCCAAGTGCGATTGATAATAGCGATGTGCAATATGAAACCGATGTGGTTGTGGTGGGTGCTGGTGGTGCTGGTTTATCTGCAGCAGCAAGTGTTATACAAGAGGGGAAAAAAGTTATAGTGGTTGAGAAGTTCCCTGCCGTTGGTGGTAATACAGTACGTACGGGAGGGCCAATGAATGCGGCTAATCCTAAATGGCAAAATACGTTTAGCGCCATGGCTGGTGAAAGTCATACTTTACAAGAAATCGCGACAATCAATGAGTCAGCTATTGATACTCAATACCTTGATGATTTTAAAATATTAAAGCAGCAGATTAATGATTATCTGGCTGAAAATAGAGATAAGACTGGGTATTTATTTGATTCTGCATTATTGCATCGTATTCAAACTTACCTTGGGGGTAAAAGAACGGATCAATTAGGCAATGTCATTTATGGTCAATACGATTTAGTGAAAATTTTAACTGATGAAGCTTTAGATTCCGTTAAATGGTTGGAAAATATTGGTGTTGAATTTGATAAACATGATGTGACCATGCCTGTTGGAGCATTATGGCGTAGAGGTCATAAACCAATAAAGAGTGAAGGCTATGCTTATATCTCAGCTTTACAAAAATATGTCGAAGTTCATGGCGGTATAATCATTACAGATACAGCAGTAAAAGAATTAATTGTTGAAAAAGGGCAAGTTGTTGGGATAATAGGCAGTGGTTTAAATGGTAAGAAAGTTACAGTGAAAGCTGATGCGGTTATTTTAGCTTCTGGTGGTTTTGGTGCTAATACGAAAATGTTAAAAGAATATAATACCTATTGGACAGAAATTGATGATGATATTAAAACATCAAATTCGCCTGCTATTACAGGTGATGGTATTATTTTAGGACAAAGTGTTGGAGCTGATCTTGTTGGTATGGGATTTTCCCAAATGATGCCAGTTTCTGATCCTGAAACCGGTGCGTTATTTAGTGGATTGCAAGTTCCCCCACAAAACTTCATTATGGTTAATAAGCAAGGTAAGCGTTTCGTGAATGAGTATGGCAGTAGAGATAAACTTACCCAAGCTGCAATTGATAATGGTGGGTTATTTTATCTAATTGCTGATGAAGAAATTAAGAAAACTGCTTATAACACGTCTCAAGAAAAAATTGACAAACAAATTGCGGCTGGCACGCTATTTTGTGCTAATACTTTAGAAGAGTTAGCACAAAAACTGGGTATGGATGCAAAAGTCTTAAAACAAACTATAACTAATTATAATAATTATGTTGATGCCGGAAACGATCCTGAATTTGGCAAAGATGTTTTTGATTTGAAAGTCCATATTCCGCCATTTTATGCTACTCCGAGAAAACCCGCTGTTCATCATACTATGGGAGGTTTAAAAATCGACAAGCAAACACATGTATTAGATAAATCAGGACAAAAAATTACAGGTTTATATGCCGCAGGTGAAGTTGCAGGTGGTATTCACGCAGGTAATAGACTTGGCGGTAATTCATTAACCGATATTTTTACTTTTGGTCGAATTGCTGGCAAAACTGCATCAAAGGATATAAATCAAAGGGTGAAGTCTAATCATGGTGAATGAAAAGTATTATATTAATAGATAGATTGTTCAAGTTGCATCAACATCAATATTGCTTTGTACTGGTGCTATATACTTTTAATGTTTCTACAGGAACTTTATGTATTGAGAAAATTTGGAGTATGTCTAATTTTATGGTTGCAGTTGGCATAAATTCTGCTGTTGGACCAATTCCTATGATACTAAGTGGTTTTGAACAAGGGTTAGCTTATTTAGGCTGCTTAAGCAATAAAATTAAATTTTTCAAAGAGAAACGTGGGTTTGCATTAGGTACTATTATTGCTGATATTATTGGTCAATAATGGTGGAAATTATACTAAAGCATTTTATATTGCAATTGCGGTTGTGTTGTTGGGTGTAGTATTCGATCTGATTTATAAACAGATTAAAAATAAGAGGGTAAAAATAAAAGGTGTCCTGTATAACACCTTTTATTTTATAAATAATGTCTAATATTAAAAATAGCAATTTAAACTTGCTGTATCGATTTAAACACCATTTCTTTTTCAATTCCATCAATAATTTCAGCATGACCAATTTTTGTGGGAATCACTAGGCGTAATTGCCCTGATAGAACTTTTTTGTCGCGCATCATATGTGGAAGATATGATTCTATGGACATTTGTGTGGGTCTTATTACTGGTAGTTTAGCTTTAATCAATAAGTTTTTTATACGATCAATTTCGGTATCTGTTAACTTATTTAATAATTTGGCGGTTTGAGCTGCCATAAGTATACCAACGCTGACAGCTTCACCATGTAACCAATTACCATATCCAAGTTCAGCCTCAATTGCATGCCCATAAGTGTGTCCTAGGTTTAATATTGCACGCATATCTTGTTCAGTTTCATCAGCTGCAACTATTTGGGCTTTGAGTTGGCAACAGCGATAAATACAGTAACTGAGCGCTTTAAGATCTAGATTGAGTAAGTCTTCAATATATATTTCCAACCAATTAAAGAAGTCTGCATCTAAAATAATACCATATTTTATGACTTCGGCCAGACCTGAGGAAAATTCACGTTGTGGTAAGGTTTTTAAGCAATTAAGATCAATAACAACGGATTGAGGTTGATAAAAGGCGCCAATCATATTTTTACCTAATGGATGGTTAATCGCTGTTTTGCCGCCAACCGAAGAATCAACTTGCGATAACAGTGTTGTAGGAACTTGAATAAACTTTATTCCTCGTTGGTAAGCAGATGCAGCAAAACCTACAACATCACCGATTACACCACCTCCTAATGCAATTAGGATACTGTTACGCGTATGATTATTAGCAAGCAAAGCGGTTAAAATAGTATTCCATGTTTCTATGGTTTTATATTTTTCCCCATCTGGAACAATGATGGAGTCGGTTTTCACACCATGTTTTCCTAGCATATCAATTAATGATTGTAAATAAAGTGGGGCAATAGTTTCATTGGTAGCAATTAACACACGTTGACCTGCCTGAAGATTAAAATGGTGGAATTCATTTAGTAGATTTTCGCCAATAATTATAGGATAACTACGTTTGGCTAGTGCCACATTTAAGATTTTTTGCATAATAATTTCCAGTCAAGTCAAAGCTAATTTATTACTTCATGTTAACGATAAAAAAGTGGCAGCGCAACTTAGAATCATTTAAACTTAACGCCAATTTTATTTGAGATTTTGAATTTTATATGTCTTTATCTATTGTTTTAGCACAAATGAATTGGTGTGTTGGCGATATAGAAGGTAATACTCAACAAATTGTTGAGTTGATACATAGCCATTCATCGAATGACCTTATTATTTTTTCAGAGCTTGCTATCTGCGGTTATCCGCCCGAAGATTTAATTTATCGTGCTGATTTTAAAGATCGGTGTCAGAAAGCGCTATCTTTAGTCCAGCAGGCGAGTGTCGATTGTGCTGTAATTGTCGGTCATCCACATTGGCAAGATGGACATATCTTTAATGCATTATCTTTTTTTTATGAAGAAAAGTTATTAACCCGATATCACAAACAACTACTACCTAATTATGATGTTTTTGATGAGAAGCGTTATTTTACTTCCGATAATCAGAGCTGTATTGTCGAATTTAAAGGTAAAAAAATTGGGTTATTAATCTGTGAAGATCTTTGGCAAGATCAGCCTATCGATCAAATTAGTGCTCAGAATGCAGATTTGGTAATCACTATTAATGCTTCTCCTTATGATTATGAAAAACAACAGCGACGACAAGCTTTAATCAAAGATCATGCCATTAGAACCCGATTACCCATTGTTTATGTTAATCAAGTTGGTGGTCAAGATGAACTTATCTTTGATGGCAGTTCTTTTGTTTGTAATCAATACGGTGATATTGTTTGCCAACTAAAATCTTTTGTTGAGCAAATTACTTGTTTTGAATTAGGTGTACCTACTAACCAAACTACCATTGCTGAAGATAAAAATCTTCTTTTAGCGTCGATATATGATGCATTGGTTCTTGCAACACGTGATTACATTACCAAAAATGGTTTTCAAGGCGCAGTATTAGGTCTTTCTGGGGGCATTGATTCAGCGTTAACACTAGCTATTGCGGTTGATGCATTAGGTAAAGATAAAGTGCAGGCTGTTATGATGCCATTCCGTTATACGGCTGATATTAGTATTGCTGATGCTAAAGAAGAAGCTGAATTATTAGGTGTGGAATTTGATATTGTTTCGATTGAACCGATGTTTGATGCGTTTATGTCATCTTTAAAACCCATGTTTTCCGGTACACAAAAAGATACTACAGAAGAAAATTTGCAAGCACGTTGCCGTGGCGTTATTTTAATGGCTTTGTCCAATAAACGACGACGCCTAGTATTAACAACGGGTAATAAAAGCGAAATGTCAGTGGGTTATGCTACGCTTTATGGAGATATGGCCGGCGGCTTTGATGTACTTAAAGATGTACCTAAAACAATGGTGTTTGCATTATCAAAATATCGAAATACTCGCTCGTATGTTATTCCTGAAAGAGTAATTACTCGCCCTCCTTCAGCTGAATTAGCTCCAGATCAAAAAGACCAAGATAGTTTACCACCATATGATATTTTAGATGGAATATTGAAAGGTTATGTTGAACAAGATTTTTCCGTTGAACAGCTTATTGAGCAAGGTTATGATGAAATTACAGTAAGGCGTGTTATTAAATTAGTTGATATTAATGAGTATAAAAGGCGTCAATCAGCTGTCGGTCCAAAAATCACAATGCGTAATTTTGGAAAAGGCAGACGTTATCCAATAACATCTGCATTTGGATTTAAAAATTGGTGATCTCGAATTGAGGAAAATAAGTATGAAAAAAATTGAAGCTATTATCAAACCATTCAAATTAGATGATATTCGAGAAGCGTTAGCCGATCAGGGTATAACAGGTATGACCGTCACTGAAGTTAAAGGTTTTGGTCGTCAAAAAGGGCATACAGAACTTTATCGTGGAGCTGAATATATGGTGGATTTTTTACCTAAAGTAAAAATTGAGCTAGTAGTTTCTGACGATATTTTAGAAATGTGTATCGAAACCATTATGAAAACTGCACAGACTGGCAAAATCGGTGATGGTAAAATTTTTGTTTATAATGTCGAGCAAGTTATTCGTATTCGTACCGGTGAAACGGATGATTCAGCAATTTAGTTAAATTTATTTGATATCAGGGCGTTCTTGTTTTAGTAATTCTACTGTTACAATGCCTTGAATTGAACAAATTAACAGATTCATATTTGCGCCTTTTTCAAGTAATAACAACTTTTCAGTTGTATCCGGTGCAGGAATGGTTTTTACACCTACTACCGTACCGGTATTTTCATTCCACACATGTATTTCATCGTTAATATTACGAATCATCGGATTAGCAATATAAAGTAAATTGTCTTCCATATTTTTCCAATCAATGAAATTTAATGCATCTTTAATTTGGTTAATATCATTATCAATAATAAAGCCCCAAAAATAATATTTTCCCATTTTTCCTAGATCCATGGCACTATCATAGTAACCTTTAATTGTTAAATTTTTATAAATCATAGGAATTTTGAAATAAGTATAGTTTTTATTGGTATCTGTACGATTTTCGACAGAAATATAAGCTTTATTCTTATCAAAAGTTTGGATCTCTGTATATTTTTGCAATTCACTTTTGTTAGCATAAACTTCTTTGAAAAAATTAGGATTACAAAGAGTCAATGATTGTATTAATGCAAGTTTATCTGCAGTTGCAGCAGATGAACAAAACAAAACAAACAAAATAACAGCAATTTTGATCATGTTAATGTGAATTGACAATAATTGAAACCATATAATTCATAGTGTGTTGATTGTATAATTTTTACAACATAATAACAATGTTAAAGTATCTTTTCTTTTTAAAGAATTATTAAGATTTGTTTATTTATAATTAGTTTTATTTTTGAAACGAATATTAGAAAGATAAAAATTTATTTTATCAAGTATTAATCTCATTTATGTTTATTTATGGAAGATAGATCCCAGAATTATGAATTTATAAAAAAAACAGTTTTATTATTAAACTATTTACTATAACTTAATTTAAGCAGTAAGTTATCTATGTTATTAAATTAATTAAGTTAAGTGGAGATAAATTATGAGTTCAACATTTGCAAATAAAATCCTGAAGGATTTATCTTCCTTTGATAATATTTCAATCAAAACATTTTTTGGGGGTTTTAGTATTAATAGCAAAGGAGTAATGTTCGGATGGATTGGTGAACAAGAGTTTTATTTAAGAGGTCATTCACATTATCGCTCGATTTTTATTGATATGGGCATGACAACTTTAACCTTACCTTCAGGGATTTTGACAAAATCATTAGATTATTACAAGGTAAGTGATGAATTATTTGAAGATACACAAACTTTTCATTCCATGGTTAAAATGGTTATTAAATATGCTCAGTTAGAACAGAGTGAGAAAATTAAGCTAAAAAATCAGCGAATTAAAACACTTCCCAATATAACATTATCATTAGAAAAGTTACTATTTAGTGTTGGTATTACCAATATAGAAATATTTTATAGAGTAGGATATTTAGAAGCATATCATAGGATAAAAAATAAAAACTCTCGTATTTCAGGTAATGTTTTATTTATTTTATTTGGCTCATTGAATCAACGCCATGTTGCATCGTTATCTAAGGCAACTAAAAAACAGATTGAATTAGCCTATGAAGATTTTTTAAAAAACAAAAATAAAAATTAATTATTTATTAATCTATAAGTTAAATAAATATATTAATTTTGATAACAGTTATCTTAATTATGACTGATTTTTTAAGATAACTGTATATTGCTTATAATAATATTACAAAGTTTATATTATTATGTTATGTGGATGATCTTCTACGTGGAGTACGTTTAAACGTTTTTGGTATTGGTAAGTCAACTAATAATGCAGATGGATCATATTGACTAACTGGAATAGTATGATCAATTGCTTTTTCAATTGCTGGTAAATTTTGAGAATAACGTTCACAAGCAAGTGAAATTGAGTAACCTTCAGCCCCTGCACGCCCTGTTCTTCCAATTCTATGACGGTAGTCATCACAATCATCAGGTAGATCATAATTAAAAACATGGGTAACATCAGGAATATGTAAACCACGCGCAGCAACATCCGTTGCAACTAAAATATCTAGATCTCCACGAGTAAACTGTTCTAAAATTGACAAACGTTTTTTCTGAGCAATATCACCTGTTAATAGTCCCACACGATGACCGTCTGCAATTAAATGTCGCCATATTTTTTCACAGGTGACTTTAGTATTGGCAAATACAATGCAGCGATCAGGCCATTCTTCTTCAATAAGTGTCTGTAGTAGGGCAAGTTTGTCTTCATTGGATGGAAAAAATAGTTCTTCTTTGATTCGATGACCAATTTTTTGTTCAGGTTCAACCTCAACGTATTGTGGATTATTCATGTGCTCAAAAGCTAATTCACGTACGTTATGTGTTAATGTTGCTGAAAATAACATAGTCAATCGTTTTGAAGGGGAAGACATATGTTTAAAAATCCAGCGTACATCACGGATAAATCCTAAATCAAACATACGATCAGCCTCATCCAAAACGGCAACCTGTATTGCTTCTAAATTTATATAATTTTGTTTAGCATAGTCGATTAAACGACCTGTGGTAGCGATTAAAATATCTACGCCAGCTGATAACATTTTTAACTGTTTATCATAGCCATCACCGCCGAAAGCTAGCCCTAACTTAAGACCTGTTTCTTCAGATAATACTTCTGCATCATGATAAATTTGTACCACAAGCTCTCTAGTTGGAGCTATAATAATTGCTCTAGGTTGATTTGCTTTATGATCCGCTAATGGTTCATGATTTAATAAATGATTAAAAGTTGAGGCTAAAAAAGCAATAGTTTTACCTGTTCCTGTCTGTCCTTGCCCAGCTATATCAACTCCATTTGTTGTTAACGGTAATGTTTGTTCTTGAATTGGCGTACAATAAGTAAAGCCTTTCTTATCAAGTGCTTTTATTACTAAAGGATGTAATGGAAATTGACTAAAAGTTGTTTTGGTAAGATAAGATGGAATCATTATGGTTTCAAATGTAATTATCAAAGTTTGAGAATTATAGCATATTAGTCATACAGACATCACTAATAATTATGCCCTATTATACTAATTACTAGTGGAAAAATAGAAAATTTATTAATATTATAAATATAAAATATTTATTGGGGGATAAACAAATGAGTAATAATATTGTTACACTTTCTGAAGCGACATTTGACAAACAAATCAATGATGCTGAAAAACCGATATTGGTTGATTTTTGGGCTGAATGGTGTGGACCTTGTAAAATGATAGCACCAATTTTAGAAGAAATCGCAGAAGAATATAGTAATGAAATGATTTTTGCTAAAGTAAATATTGAGGAAAATCCCAACATTGCCCCTAAATTTAATATACGTGGAATTCCTACACTATTAATTTTCAAACATGGTAAAGTTGTTGCAACACAAGTGGGAGCCTTAACTAAAGCACAACTTAAAAGCTTTATTGATGACCAACTTTAATTGTGTTAATTAGTTATTACAAATAATAAGAGTAATAAAATTACTCTTATTATTTCATTTTAAATACATATATCTCTATACATTAACTATAATTAAGTATAGACATAGTACCTTTTTTAGTGTACATTGCTAACCTCTTACAAGAACTCCTTTCTGCAATCCATTGTTTTTATTGATTAAGTGGGTGAATAGTTTATATCTAAGCGCATATTATCATCAAAAATTAATAATTGATTGCGTTTGTTTATTGCCAGAAAGAGGTTTTTTATAAGTAAATTAAAAGAAATATACAAAAAATAGCGGTAATTGCAAACATATCAATTTTATCCTCAAGAATTTTTAAAATTATGAATTTAACTGAATTAAAAAACACTTCTGTCTCCGAGCTTGTAACGCTTGGTGAAAAAACAATGGGTCTTGAAAATCTTGCTCGTCTTAGAAAACAAGACATTATTTTTGCGATTTTAAAGCAGCATGCTAAAAGTGGAGAAGATATTTTTGGCGATGGCGTACTTGAAATTTTGCAAGATGGGTTTGGTTTTTTACGTTCTGCCGATAGCTCATATTTAGCTGGGCCTGACGATATTTATGTATCGCCAAGTCAAATTAGGCGATTTAATTTAAGAACAGGTGATACGATTGCGGGTAAAATCAGACCACCAAAAGAAGGCGAACGTTATTTTGCCTTGCTTAAAGTTAACGAAGTTAATCATGATAAACCTGAAGATGCTCGCAACAAAATCCTCTTTGAAAACTTAACCCCACTTCATCCAAACTCTCGATTACGTATGGAACGCGGTAATGGTTCTACCGAAGATATTACTGCCAGAGTACTTGATTTAGCTTCACCTATTGGTAAAGGTCAGCGTGGTTTGATTGTAGCACCTCCAAAAGCAGGTAAAACCATGCTTCTGCAGAATATTGCACAAAGTTTGGCGGTAAATCATCCTGAGTGTGAACTTGTAGTCTTGATGATTGATGAACGTCCAGAAGAAGTTACTGAAATGCAACGTCTGGTAAAAGGCGAAGTTGTTGCATCAACCTTTGATGAACCTGCTGCAAGACATGTTCAAGTTGCGGAAATGGTCATTGAACGAGCTAAACGTTTAGTAGAACATAAAAAAGATGTCATTATTTTACTCGATTCGATTACTCGTCTAGCTCGTGCTTATAATACGGTTGTACCATCATCCGGTAAAGTATTAACTGGTGGTGTAGATGCAAATGCATTACATCGACCAAAACGTTTTTTTGGTGCCGCACGTAATGTAGAAGAAGGTGGTAGTTTAACTATTATTGCAACTGCGCTAATTGATACTGGTTCAAAAATGGATGAAGTTATTTACGAAGAGTTTAAAGGTACCGGTAATATGGAAGTGCACTTATCTCGTAAAATAGCAGAACGACGTGTATTTCCTGCAATTGACTTTAATCGCTCTGGCACTCGTAAAGAAGATTTAATGACTTCACCAGATGAATTGCAGAAAATGTGGATTTTGCGCAAAATTCTTAACCCAATGGGTGAAATTGACGCGATGGAGTTTTTAATTGATAAACTTGCCATGACTAAAACGAATGATGAGTTTTTTGAAATGATGAAACGTTCATGATTTGCGTAATTAGAACTCAGTATAATTAAAGTTGCCAAAAAAGCCGTATTATATTCTGATACGGTTTTTTTGTGGCAAAATATAGCGTAATTTAAATAATTTTTAGGTATTGTTAAAAAGCCTTAATATTTAAGGTGATATATAGATTTAATATAGGAGCCAAATCATGTCTAAACAACAAATCGGTGTTATTGGAATGGCAGTTATGGGGCGTAACCTTGCGCTCAATATTGAAAGTCGTGGATTTTCTGTTGCTATCTATAATCGCTCTAAAGATAAAACAGAACAAGTAATGGCAGAGCATTCTGATAAGCAATTGGTTCCTTACTTCACTATTGAAGATTTTGTAAATTCTTTAGAAAAACCTCGCCGTATCCTTATTATGGTTCAAGCTGGTAAGGGAACAGATGCCGTTATTAATGAGCTACGACCGCTATTAGATAAAGGTGATATTATTATTGATGGTGGTAATGCGTATTTTGAAGATACTATTCGCCGAAATAAAGTGTTATCTGATGAAGGTTTTAACTTTATTGGTGCAGGTGTTTCTGGTGGTGAAGAAGGTGCATTAAAAGGTCCTTCAATTATGCCTGGAGGTCAAAAAGAAGCATATGCATTAGTTGCACCGATATTAGAAAAAATAGCTGCTAAAGCTAATGGAGAACCATGTGTGGCTTATATTGGTCCAAATGGCGCAGGTCATTATGTGAAAATGGCACATAATGGTATTGAATATGGTGATATGCAACTTATAGCTGAAAGTTATTCAGTTCTAAAACATGTTGTAGGTTTAACTAATGATGAGCTAGCTAACGTTTTTTGTGATTGGAATGAAGGTGAGTTAAATAGCTATTTAATTGAGATCACAGCTGATATTTTTAAATTTAAAGATGAGGATGGTAATTATCTTATTGATGTGATTTTAGATGCAGCGGGTAATAAAGGTACGGGTAAATGGACGAGTCAAAGTGCCTTAGATCTTGGGGAACCTTTATCATTGATAACTGAATCGGTATTTGCTCGTTATCTTTCTGCAATCAAAGATCAACGTATGGCTGCATCAAAAGTATTAACAGGTCCTAAACACGATCCTTATGCTGGTGACAAGAAAGAATTGATAGAAAAAGTGCGTAAAGCACTTTATATGGGTAAAATTATTTCTTATGCTCAAGGATTTGCACAGTTAAAGGCTGCATCTCATAAATATCACTGGGATTTAAATTATGGAGAGATAGCTAAAATCTTCAGAGCTGGATGTATTATTCGTGCGCAATTCTTGCAAAAAATTACTGATGCCTATGCTAATAATAATCAGATTGATAATTTATTATTAGCACCTTATTTCAATCACACTGTTGAAGTTTATCAACAGTCATTGCGTGATGTTGTCTCTTTAGCTATTCAACAGGGTATTGCTGTGCCAACGCTTTCGGCAGCTATAGCTTATTATGATAGTTATCGTTCAGCAGTATTACCCGCTAATTTAATTCAAGCACAGCGAGATTATTTTGGTGCTCACACTTATCAACGTATTGATAAAGAGGGTATTTTTCATACCGATTGGCTCAATATTGAGTCATAATTATTTTTAATCTAAGTAATAACAGTTGCTAAAAGAGTGCAAGATTATCTCGCACTCTTATAAAAATTGTCTTCTTATCATCCAATAAATTCATTCAAATTTTTTAAGTTATCCATAAAAAGACTTGTTGTTCTTGAACTTTGCTTTGTCAAGTAATATTATTTACTAAAAAATCTGGAAAAACACAATATATGGTGTATAATTTATTTGTATTTACTATATATAGTGTTATCTTAGCAATGTGAAAATCTCGATCTATATCAAATAAAGTCTAATATTCTTATAAAAAAATCAATTGTTTTAATCATTACAATTAACATGAGTATTAATATTGATATAAATCTTATGCAAACTGCTATTTATTAATGAATGTTGAGGAGTATATATGCCTGTAGTAATTAAACGTGATGGTTATCAGACCGCATTTAATGAAGATCGAATCAGAGATGCTATCATTAAGGCAGCAGTTGCTGCTAATGTTAAAGATCCTAATTATTGTGCTGCTGTTGCCCAAGATATTACTAATCAAATGGCTGATCGTGAAAGTGTTGATATTAATGAAATCCAAAATGCAGTTGAAAATCAGCTAATGTCAGGCCCTTATAAAAAGTTAGCAAGAACCTATATAGAGTATAGACATGATCGTGATCGAGAGCGTGAACAACGCAGTCGTTTAACTCAAGATATTCGTGGTTTAATTGAACAAAGTAATGTTGCAATATTAAATGAAAATGCTAATAAAGATAGTAAGGTTATTCCTACACAACGCGACTTGCTCGCGGGAATTGTAGCAAAGCATTATGCAAAACAATATCTATTACCTAAAGAAATTTCGCAAGCCCATGATTGTGGTGAAATTCATTATCATGATCTTGATTATGCACCATTTTTTCCAATGTTTAACTGTATGCTAATTGATTTAGATGGCATGTTAACAAATGGCTTCAAAATGGGAAATGCTGAAATTGAACCGCCAAAATCAATTGCGACTGCTACAGCAGTAACTGCACAAATTATTGCTCAAGTTGCTAGTCATATTTATGGCGGAACAACTATAAATCGTATTGATGAAATTTTAGCAAAATTTGTCACTATCAGTTATCAAAAACATAAACAAGTAGCTGAAGAATGGAATATACCTAATCCAGAAGCTTATGCTGAAAGTCGAACTAAAAAAGAGTGTTATGATGCTTTTCAATCTTTAGAATATGAAGTTAATACGTTACATACTGCTAATGGACAAACTCCGTTCGTTACTTTCGGCTTCGGTCTAGGAACTAGCTGGGAGTCACGTTTAATTCAAGAGTCCATTCTCAAAGTTCGTATAAAAGGTTTAGGTAAAAATCATAAAACGGCTGTTTTTCCAAAATTAGTTTTTGCAATTAAAGATGGAATTAATCATAAAAAAAACGATATCAATTATGACATTAAACAACTTGCATTAGAGTGTGCGAGCAAACGTATGTATCCAGATATACTAAATTACGATAAAGTTGTTGAAGTCACTGGTTCATTCAAAACTCCAATGGGTTGTCGAAGCTTTTTAGGAGTTTATGAAGAAGATGGTCATAAAATTCATGATGGGCGTAATAACTTGGGAGTAATTAGTTTAAATCTTCCGCGTATTGCAATTGAATCGCGTGGCGACGAATTGCAGTTTTGGAAAATTTTAGATAAACGTTTAGCTCTATGCAAAAAAGCCTTAATGACACGTATAGCTCGTTTAGAAGGTGTTAAAGCTCGTGTAGCACCTATTTTATATATGGAAGGAGCTTGTGGTGTGCGATTAAAAGAAGATGATAGTGTGTCTGAAATATTCAAAAATGGCCGTGCTTCTATTTCATTGGGCTATATTGGTATTCATGAAACCTTAAATGCACTTTATGGTAATCAAACGCACCCATTTGATAATGAAACATTACGTCAAAAAGGTATTGCTATTGTTAAACACTTACGTAAAGCAGTAGAACAATGGAAGGATGAGACAGGTTATGGTTTTAGTTTGTATAGTACACCAAGCGAAAATTTATGTGACCGTTTTTGTCGACTCGATACTGCCGAGTTTGGCATCATTTCTGGTGTCACTGATAAAGGTTATTATACTAATAGTTTTCATCTTGATGTTGAAAAAAAAGTCAATCCATATGAAAAAATTGAGTTTGAGAAAGCTTATCCACCAGTAGCAAGTGGCGGATTTATCTGTTATGGAGAATATCCTAATATGATAAATAATATTAAAGCATTAGAAGATGTTTGGGATTATAGCTATAGTCGAGTACCTTATTATGGTACCAATACCCCAATTGATGAGTGTTATGAATGTGGTTATATGGGGGAATTCTCTTGTACCAGTAAAGGCTTTGTTTGTCCAAGTTGTGGTAATCATGATTCCTCTAAAGTCTCTGTGACTCGTCGTGTGTGTGGTTACTTAGGTAGCCCTGATGCTCGTCCATTTAATGCAGGAAAACAAGAAGAAGTAAAACGTCGAGTTAAGCATCTAAATAATGGTCAAATTGGTTAATCATAGTTTTAAAAAATATGAATTATCATCGCTATTATCCTGTTGATGTTGTAAATGGGGAAGGGACCCGCTGTGTACTTTTTGTTGCTGGCTGTGTACATCAATGTCCAGGTTGTTATAACAAAAGTACATGGGGAATTCATTCAGGTTCGCCGTTTACACAATCACTTGAAGATCAGATTATTAAAGATTTACAAGATACAGAAATAAAACGTCAAGGATTATCACTTTCTGGTGGTGATCCTTTACATCCAAAGAATGTTCCAGCAATATTAAAACTAGTTAAACGTGTTAAATCTGAATGTGATAACAAAGATATTTGGCTATGGACTGGATATAAACTTGATGAACTCAATGCCGAACAGCAAGAAGTTATATCTTATATTGATGTACTAATTGATGGTAAATTTATTCAACAACTAGCTGATCCTCGACTATTATGGCGAGGAAGCAGCAATCAAATCATTTATCGTTTTAAATAAAGCGTTAAGATTATTGTTGAGACTTATGTAAGTTTAAAAGATAGGATATTGCTTCTCGATAATTAATCTCAAGATTTTCACTACTTGATGATGTGATATGCAAATCAGTAATTTTGCCATTATCAATACCATAAACCCAACCGTGTAAATTTATTCTGTGTCCGCGTTGCCATGCAGATTGAATAATTGTTGAATGACCTAAATTGTAAACTTGTTCAATAACATTAAGCTCACATAAAATATCTAATCTGATTTTTGGTGGAAACTCACCAATGAGCGAACTATTACGAAACCATAAATCACGAATATGTAGCAACCAATTATTAATTAATCCTATGTCAGGATTTTCGACTGCAGTGCGTATACCGCCACATCCTAAATGTCCACACACTATAATATCTTCAATTTTTAGCACATCAACGGCATATTGCACAACAGATAAACAATTAAGATCTGTATGGATAACTAAATTACCGACATTTCGATGAACAAACAACTCACCGGGTTTTAGCTTAATTAATTTTTCTGCAGGAACTCGGCTATCTGAACAACCAATCCATAAAAATTTTGGATTTTGAGCAATAGCAAGTTGTTTAAAAAATTCGGGATCTTCTTGTTCTATTTTTTCTGACCATTCGTGATTAAAACGGATTAAATCGTTAACACTAAACTTCACAACAATTCCTTATGTATTTATTATTGAGTTATTTTATTGATATAAATTCAATATTAATTAATTCGTTCTTATATGTTGAATCTTACTTTTCATAATCAGCTTTCGCCAAATTGGCGTAGTGAATATTTTGGCTTTAATAATTTTGCTATATAATTTAAGGCGTAATGGTATTGTTTTTTGATAATATCGCTTATTTGGTTTTGATTGACCACTGTTTAATATTTTGCTTAAAATCTCAGCGCTGTCAAGAGCGTAGCTGATTCCCTCTAAAGAACTTGCACTGATAAATCCTGCCGCCTCACCTATTAAGAATATATTTTCATTGCCAGTATAAAAGTCACGGAAACGATTAGGATAGATAACTAGACATTTTTCAGATTTCACCGATTCGCTAAGTATAAAGCCTTGTTGTGTTAATTTTTGTTTTAATTGTTCAAAATATTTATTGGCATTTTTTTTGGGAAATGCTCCACCAAGTATAAAATACCCATCTTTAGACATACTCCAAGCATAGCAATTAGTTAATTGGTTATCAAAAATACAAGAATAAAAAGGATTTGTATGTTTTTCAATAAACCATTGTTGAATTGCTACATATTGCCTAATGGAATGATTTGGATAGCGCATTCGTCTAACAATCGAATTTGCTCCATCAGAACCAATTACATACCGAGAGGTAACATTATGTTCAATCTCATTTTCATCGACAAAAGTAATTTGATAACCATCAATGATTCTTCTTACTTCTTTACACAGCGTATTATGTAAGACTGTAACTGTTGAAGGAATAAGTGACTTTAACCATAGATCAAACTTATGTCTATCAAAACTAATATAGCTACGTTGATAGTTACGAACTAATTTAGTTTGTAAATCTATAGTTTTGACACTGAAAATTTGTGGGTTGGTTAAAATATCAGTTGGAATATTTAATTTTTGTCTAGCAAAAGATTTTTGAGCATCATTTGCCAATAATCCTCCACAAGGTTTATGAAAACCTTTATCACCAGTTTGATCTTTTTTATCTAAAGCAATAATCTTAAAAGATGGGTTAAGTAAACGTGCTAACGTACTACCTGCAGGACCTAGGCCAATGATTGCAATATCGTAATCCATATTATTATATTACTTACTTAATAAATTTGAAAAATTCCGTCATATTATCATATATAAAATAAAAAGTGACTATTATGGTTATACCGTTTCTAATTTAGGATTTTGTAAAGATCTTTCAGGTTAACTATACATTTCAGTATAAAATAGATAGTGAATTAATCGATGAAATAGATGTTATCTTTTATTGGGTTAAACAAATATGCATTAATTTTTAGTCAGCAATAGTTTTTAAAAATGCTTGATTCAAATCGTCAAATGGCAAAATACGACTAATTACTACTAATCGAGATATTTTTTCAGAAGGATCTTGCCATGAAGAACCATAATCGAAACCAACAATTTTATGCACGCCTTGAACAATCAAGCGTTGTGGGTTGTCTTTAATAGCTAATACACCTTTATACCGTAACATGTCATTACCATATTGTTCAACCAAGTTTTCCATAAATAAGCCTATCTTTTTCAAATCAAGTTCGCCAGCTTCAAAAAGATAGGAGCAGATATTATCTTCCCAAGATTGAGGTTGCTTCTCTAATGGGAGAATTTTAAAGCTTGTTTCAACATTTTTTATTGAATTGATAACAAAAAAACCTTTATTAATAATTAAATCGTCATTTAAATCAAATGAATGAATGTCAATCCATTGTGATTTTGGTAATTGTCCATTTATTGCTACAACAATTGCTGCTTTATTATTAATTCTATTAATTCTATTAATAATTTCATTTTTTTGCTCTTCACTTACACAATCAGTTTTAGTAATTATAATGCGATCAGCAAATCCAATTTGTGAAAGTACTACTCGGTGTTGTTCTAGATGCTGCAAAATATGTTGAGCATCGACTAAGGTAATAATCGCATCAAGTTTAATTGTTTCACGAATCAAGCCATCAATAAAAAATGTTTGAATAATTGGCGCTGGATCGGCAAGTCCTGTGGTTTCAATAATAAGACGATCAAATGTTAATTTGCCAGCTGTTCGCTGTGCGTGCAATTTATGAAGGGCATCCGTAAGTTCGCCTTGAACGGTACAGCAGATACAACCATTTGTCATCTCAACAATTTGAATATCACAATTGACATTTAATAAATCGCTATCAAGGTTTACTTGACCAAATTCATTTTCAATAATAATTATTTTTTCATTACAATTATTCTCTAATAAATGATTAATTAATGTCGTTTTACCCGAACCGAGAAATCCTGTTAGTAAAGTGACAGGTAGGGGATGCGGAATGATTGGGTTGCTCATTTGCTATCTCTCAATTTTAACAGCATTTAAATCCACCTTTACCACTGTAACGTGCATCTTGGCGTTCTTTGAAAAATTCCTCGTAAGTCATAGGTGTTTGTTCAGGATGGGTTAGTTTCATGTGTTGAACATAGTTATCGTAATCAGGAATACCGACCATAAGCTTAGCAGCTTGACCGAGATATTTTCCTGCTTTGGTAAGTGAATCAAACATGTTTTATCTCTTATTATTTTGAAAAAGAACATTAAGAGTTTTAATTTTCTCTTAATCAACTATATTAATAATTAGAACATTTTTCAATATAAGACGCTATATAACTTGAGTCAATCATTGATTTGAAGTAATTTATAAAATTACATAAAAATGATAATAATATTGTGTGAAATCTATCCTAATCCCTTTTAATGATTTAAATATATTTTTACTAAATTGATTTATATATTATTAAATAACTTTTATAATATTGCCTAATTTATTATTTATTAGAGTTTAATAATGGAAAAGTTTCTCCTTAAAGGTCCAACTTCTTTAAACGGTGAAGTGATTATTTCTGGCGCTAAAAATGCTGCTTTACCTATTTTATTTGCGGTCATCTTAGCTGAAAAGCCGGTAGAACTAAAAAATGTACCTAAGTTGAAAGATATTGATACTACATTGGAATTACTAAGCCAGTTAGGTGTGAAATGTCAACGTAATGGTTCTGTTCAGCTTAATGCTGCTCATCTTAACAATTATTGTGCACCTTATGAATTAGTGAAAACAATGCGTGCTTCCATTTGGGCTTTGGGACCATTGGTAGCTCGTTTTGGTCAAGGACAGGTTTCATTACCTGGAGGTTGTGCAATTGGCGCAAGACCTGTTGATCTTCATATTACTGGACTTCAACAATTAGGTGCTACAATTGTTTTGGATGAAGGATATGTTAAAGCTTCTGTAGATGGTCGATTGAAAGGAGCTCATATTGTTATGGATAAAGTGAGTGTAGGTGCTACAGTGACGATTATGTCTGCTGCAACTTTAGCCGAAGGTAAAACGATAATTGAAAATGCAGCATGTGAGCCTGAAATTGTTGATACAGCTAAATTTTTAAATATGCTTGGTGCAAAAATTACAGGTGCTGGAACAATGCGTATTGAAATTGAAGGTGTTAAAAATTTAGGTGGTGGTACGCATGAAATTGTTTCAGATCGAATTGAGACAGGAACTTTTTTAGTAGCCGCTGCTATTTCAAAAGGAAAAATTACTTGTCGCAAAACTGATCCAAACTTGTTAGATGCCGTTATATCAAAATTAAAAGAAGCAGGTGCAGATATTGAAGTTGGCGAAGATTGGATTTGTTTAGATATGCAAAATAAACGAGCAAAAGCTGTAAATATTCATACTGCGCCACATCCAGGTTTTCCTACCGATATGCAAGCACAATTTTCATTATTGAATATGGTCGCTGAAGGTACTGGAATTATTAAAGAAACAATTTTTGAAAATCGATTTATGCATGTGCCAGAATTAATTCGTATGGGTGCTAGAGCAGAAATTGAAGGTAATACATTAATTACACATGGCGTAGAAAAACTGAGTGGCACACAAGTGATGGCGACAGATTTACGAGCATCGGCAAGTTTAGTGTTAGCTGGTTGTATTGCAGAAGGTTCTACAATGGTTGATCGTATTTACCATATTGATAGAGGTTATGACAATATTGAAGAAAAGCTAAGAAGTTTAGGAGCCAATATTGAAAGAATAAAATAAAATTCATCATAATTAAAATTAAATAGATTCTTAATTGGTTAAAAGGAGTACCATAATGATGAAACAAGCGATGATCTTTTTATCAGATGGCTGCGAAGAAACAGAAGCAGTAACAACAATTGATTTACTAACCAGAGCAGGTATTAAAGTCATTACTGCGAGTATCTCAGATTGTTGCGAAGTTAAATGTTCTCGTGGAGTAACAATTTTAGCTCAAAAAACGATTTCAGATGTTCAATATGAGAATTTTGATGTGGTTATTTTACCAGGTGGGGTTAAAGGAGCTGAAAATTTTCGAGATTGCACGTTATTAATCGAAATATTGAAAAAAACTCATCACGTTGGCGGCGTTATTGCGGCAATATGCGCTTCTCCAGCAATAGTTTTACAACATCATAATTTATTTCCAAAGGCATATATGACTGGTTACCCATCTACAAAAGATGCATTTAAACTTTGGAAAACGGATAGAGTATATTTTGATGAGCAAAATAAAGTTATCACGAGTCAAGGTCCTGCTACATCAATAGATTTTGCTTTGAAAATTATTGATGTTTTAGTCGGGCGAAAAAAGGCAGCTGAGGTTGCTCAGCAATTAGTCCTTCCATTGGGGATTGAATCCTATCAATAAAAAGGTACCAAATGTCAAATTCACATTTGTACGATAAATTAGTTAAAAGATCTACATTGATTGCTGTTTTAACATCTATTTTTCTAATTTTCTTAAAATTTATTACCTGTTGGATAACGGGTTCAATAAGTTTATTTGCGTCATTATTAGACTCAAGTATTGATTTACTTGCTTCAGGACTTAATTTCTTTTTGGTACGTTATGCTATGAAACCTGCCGATGATGATCATACTTTCGGTCATGGTAAAGCTGAATCACTTGCAGCACTGGCACAAAGTACATTTATTATAGGTTCAGCGACAATTTTATTGCTTTCTAGTATTAAATCTATTGTTCATCCTAGTGAGCTACAAGCTCCATTGTTGGGGATTATTGTTTCAGCCATATCTGCGGTATTTACTTGTTTACTTGTTTTATATCAAAGATATGTTGTGAAACTAACTCAAAGTAAGGCAATTCAAGCTGATATGCTACATTATTCTTCTGATATGTTAATGAATATTACTGTCATCATTGCACTCTTTTTAAGCTGGTATGGAATTTCTTTTGCTGATGCTGCATTTGCTTTTTTGATTGCTTTATATATTTGTTATAATGCTTATAAGATTGCTTACAATGCTATACAAGATTTACTTGATAGAGCATTGCCAGAAAGTGATAACGAGAAGATTGCTAATATTGTTGCATCCTATCCGAATGTTCATGGTTTTCATGATTTGAAAACTAGGCAAGCAGGTCCGATAAAATTCATTCAATTGCATATAGAACTTGATGATAATATGCCTTTAGTTAAAGCACACGCTATAGCGGATTCAATTGAAAAGCGTATTGCTGAACTCTTTTCTCCTGCGACAGTAATTATTCATCAAGATCCCATTTCGGTTGTACCAATTGAAATAATGTCGTAGAAAAAAACACCAAAAATACCTTTTATCATCTATTGTTAGAAATCTGTTAAGACTCTATAATAATCAGAAGTTAATTATTAGGAGTTATTTTCTATGGTAAAAAAAATAGGTATTTTGACTAGTGGTGGTGATGCACCAGGGATGAATGCAGCCATTCGAGGTGTGGTTAGAACTGCTTTAACAGAAGGGTTGGAAGTTTTTGGTGTATATGATGGTTATTTAGGTCTTTGTGAAGATCGAATTACTCAGTTAGAACGTTCTAGCGTGTCAGATATCATTACTCGTGGTGGTACGTTTTTAGGTTCTGCCAGATTCCCAGAGTTTAAAGATAAAACAGTAAGACAAAAAGCTATTGAGAATTTGAAAAAACATCAAATTGATGCTTTAGTTGTTATTGGTGGTGATGGTTCTTATATGGGCGCCATGCGTTTAACAGAAGAAGGTTTTCCATGTATTGGTTTACCAGGTACCATTGATAATGATATTCGAGGAACCGATTATACGATTGGTTATTTCACAGCATTAAGTACTGCTGTTGAAGCTATTGATAGATTGCGTGATACTTGTTCTTCACATCATCGAATATCTGTGATTGAAATTATGGGGCGAGATTGCGGTGATTTAACATTAAATGCGGCAGTTGCTGGTGGTTGTGAATTCATGATTATTCCAGAAATGTCTTATACAAAAGAAGATTTAATTGAAGAAATTAAATTAGGTTTTGCAAAAGGTAAAAAACATGCAATTGTAACCGTTACAGAGCATATGTGTGACGTAAATCAACTTGCAGCTGATATAGAAGCAGCCGTTCACCATGAAACTCGTGCTACAGTATTAGGTCATGTTCAACGAGGTGGCACTCCTGTTCCTTATGATCGTATTTTAGGTTCACGTATGGGTGCTTATGCTGTTGAATTATTATTACAAGGTCATGCAGGAAGAAGTGTAGGCGTTCAAAATGGCAAATTAGTACATCATGATATAATAGATGCTATTAATAATATGAAGCGCCCATTTGATGTAGATCTTTATAATATTGCAAAACGTTTATTTTAGTTATTAATATTATGTCGATCAAACAATCTGCATAAATATAAGTAATAAGAAAGCATTGTTTAATAAGTGAATGATTGATAAAACAATATTTCAATCATTCACTCATTAATTTTTTTAATGTTCAGCTGACTTTATACTATCAATAAACTTAATTTTTTTGTTTGATAATAATTTTATAGATACATTGTTAATATTTATTTTTTACTCAATTTATTAAATTTCAGATCCCAAATAAATAGTTTAAATAGCAGGAAGAGATTATGTCATTAAGTTATTTAGAAGATATTGATCGTTTCTATGTCTGTGATGCAAAACATCAACAGATAGCCGAGATGACTTTTACTCGTCTAGGACAAAATCAAGCTACTATTAATCACACTTATATAGCTCCTGATTATCGAGGTCAAGGCATTGCTGAAAAATTATTAGATCTTGTTGTAAAAAAGTTACAACAAGAAAACCGTAAAATTATTCCTATTTGTTCTTTTGCTATTAAAAAATTAAACGAACAAAATTAATTCTAGTTATTAAAAAAATTTAAATATTTCAATTATCAAATTGTCAAGCCTTATTTTAAATATTATTTTTTATAAATGCTAGTTCCAGTTATTCGAATATGTGCTAATGTATCGCTATATTTATTACCATAGTATTTTGATTTTAAGATGGAATCTGCGAAACCTCAAAAAATTTATTCTATTCACGTATTGCGTGGTGTTGCAATTATTATGATTGTTTTTAGTCATTGTTTAGGTGTATTTAAAAACTCTAATCTAATTGCGAATAGTTATTTATTTTCTTTTTTAAATTTGTTTGCATTTAATTTCACAACCTTTTTTGTATTGATTGCTGGTTTTTTGTTTCAACATTTAACATACAAATTTGATACTAAAACATACTATTTATCAAAATTTAAAACAATTATATGTCCTTATATTTCAGTGTCTATTTTTTGTTTTTTCTTTTATCACTATCAATATCTATCGGGATTACCATGGTACTCATCAACAGAACCTAGCGTTATCAGCTCAATAATTAGGATGATGTTAACTGGCGAGCAGCTTTTACCCCTATGGTTTATCCCAATGATAATTATTGTATATCTAATGGGACCACTTTTTTTTTATTGGTCAAAAAAGAATTTAATTGTGACTGGTTTAATAGCTATGTTTTGGGTGGTGATATTTACTAAACCTGATTTTACTAAGCCTCTTCAAAATTTATTGCATTATGGTCCCGTTTATTTAGTCGGTATGATGCTTAAACAAAATTATGAAACTATTATGAAGTCTGTGAAAGATAACTTGTTATTAATTATCTTTCTTTTTGGTTTATGTTTTTTTGTTCCTTTTGCATATCGTTATATGAATTACTTTGGTATTCAGAATCTTTATTTTGATACTTTGCAAAAAATTATTTTATTTATACTAGCTCTCTATTTTTTAGATAGATTAAATCATAAAGTAAATGAAGGAAAAATTTATAAATTCTTTTCCTATATGGCAAATGTGAGTTTTCCTATCTATTTTATTCATGAAATAATAGTATTAGAGCTTGAGTATCAACTTTATATATCACCAATAGGTGATATTATTAAAACAAGTAATGGTGAATTAGCCTCATTAGGAGCAGTAACTTTTTTAGTATTAACTTTAGTGATTAGTACCATAATTGCTAACATAATTAAATTAGTTTTCAAAGATAAAGCAAAATATCTTATTGGAGGAATGCGTTAAAGTCGATTAATTAACTTATAAAATTAATCGTTTTTAAGATAAATTTGCTTATTTGGAATCATTGTATGTCCATTAGGTTCCCAGCCCTATGGAATTTGTGATTTATTAAATATTATTTTTAAATTAGCAGTAAAAAATTACCACCCACTGATTATCATATGGGTGGAACTTAATTCTTTTCAAAAATAATTACGACTCTATTATTGAAGTTATAGTGAATGTTTTCCTACTTCATACATTAAAATACTAATAGGCATCTAATTTTTTCGTTCTACTATGTTATATCGAGAATTGCAAATTTGTCCCACTTAAAATTCACTTGTTTATGATGGCTAATAACATGTTTTTTATTATTTAATTTGTTCTTATTTTAACAAGCTTAAAAATATTCCACAAAAGAAATAGGATAAAAAAAACGCAAACAGAAAAAAAATAGCAATAAACACTTGCAGTAAAATTTAAAGTGCCTATAATGCGCATCCACTGACACGGCGTCATCGACAAACAGAGACAGCAGGTGTAAGTGAGCAAGGTCAAAAATTTTGAAAAAAGATCTTGACGAATAAAAAGGTGTAGCGTAGTATACGCAGCCCTTGAGACAGCAAACTGAATAACAAAATGTTTAGTGAAAGATAAATAGCTGTCAGCTCTTTAAAAAGAAGAAACAGACAATCTGTGTGGGCACTTGCGAGACGAAAGATTAAAAGTCTACGGACTGAAAAATTAAGTCTTGATAAGTGACACTGAAGATTCATTTGAATATGTCAGAGACAGTTATTGAGCATCAAACTTTAAATTGAAGA